>CAYJQA010000011.1:0-3276 GCA_964372065.1 uncultured Litorilinea sp. | reverse complement strand
CTTCCAAGACGACCGCGGACGCGCCGGCTTGGGCCAACGCGCGGGCGGCGTGGAGGCCGGTATAGCCGCCGCCGATGATGGCGACATCGGCGGCGGCGGGCAAACCGGAGGGCACAAGGTCGGGTGGGCGAACGTCGCCATCGGTCCAGAAAGGTGTGGTCTGCATGGCGGCTGCGCTCTGGAGGATCGGGCGGTTATTCAGCTGTGACGGGCGCGGGAACGTCGGCGGCCTCGCTGTGGTACTGGGCGTCCACCGCCGTGAGGATGGCAACGTTGACAATGTCGTGAACGTCTGCTCCAGTGGCGAGGACCTGGATCGGCTTGCGCATCCCCACCAAGATGGGGCCAATGGCCTCAGCGCCACCCAAACGGCTAAGCAGCTTGTAGGCTGTGTTGGCCGCGGCCAGTTGTGGAAAGACGAGCACGTTGGCGTCGGCCACGCGGCTGAACGGATAGTGGCGGGCCATCAGCTCCGGGACGACGGCGACGTCGGCCTGCATCTCGCCGTCGATCTGGAGGTCGGGCCGCAATTGCTTGACCAGTTCGGTCGCGGCGCGCACCTTGTGTGCGTCGGCGTGGTGACTGCTGCCGAAGTTGGAGAAGCTGAGCATGGCGATGCGCGGCGTCACGTCGAATTCCGCGGCGAGTTCCGCCGCGTTGATGGCAATGGCCGCCAATTGCTCGACGGTGGGGTCGATGATCACGGTGGCATCGGTGAAGAAGTAGATGCGATCCTGCACCAGCATCAGGTAAACGCCGCTGACCCAACGGTTCTGTTGTGTGCCGACTATCTGGAGGGCCGGGCGCAGCACGTCGGGGTAGTTGTACGTTAGCCCGGCAATGTAGCCGTCGGCGTCGCCCTGTTCGACCATCATCGGGCCGAAGTAGGTGGGCTGGCGGATGAGGTCGCGGGCCAAAGCAAGGGTGACGCCTTTGCGCTGGCGGCGCGCATGTAGGTCGGCGGCGTAAGCCTCAGCGCTGTCGGCCTGGGAGGGGTCGACGACGTCGGGGCGATAGTCCAGACCGAGTTCGGCGCATTCCCTGGCGATGGCCTGCGGGCGGCCTAGCAGGATCGGGCGCGCGATGCCCTGAGTCGCAATAGCGTGGGCTGCGCGAATGATCTTGGGGTGCTCGCCTTCGCCGAAGACAAGGCGCTTCGGCTGCAGGTACGCCTTGCGCTCCATCTTGCGCATGACGACAGTGACCTGCCCCGTGCGTGCGGCCAACTCGTCAAGGTAGGCGTCCAGGTCGATGGTGCGGCGCGCCACGCCCGTGTCCATGGCGGCTTTGGCAACCGCGGGCGACAAACGCATGAGTACGCGGGGATCCAATGGCTTGGGAATGATGTACTCGCGGCCAAAGCGGAGCGACGTGAGGCCGTAGGCCCGCATGACGCCATCTGGGACGTCCTCTTTGGCAAGGTCTGCCAGCGCATGCGTGGCCGCGAGCTTCATCTGCATGTTGATGGCGCGGGCGCGCACGTCGAGCGCGCCGCGGAAGATGGATGGGAAGCCAAGCACGTTGTTGACCTGGTTCGGATAGTCGCTGCGACCGGTGCCGAAGATCACGTCGCTGCGCGCGGCCTGGACATCCTCATAGGTGATTTCGGGGTCAGGGTTAGCCATCGCAAAGATGACGGGGTCGCGCCCCATGCTCCGGACCATCTCCTGCGTAAGGCAGTTGGCGACAGAAAGGCCGACAAAGACGTCGGCTCCCACCAGCGCGTCGGCCAGCGTGCGGCGCTCCGTCGGCGCGGCAAAGCGTGCTTTGTACTCGTTCATGCCGCGCTCGCGACCGGCGTAGATGACGCCGGTGCTGTCGCACATCAGGATGTTCTCGTGGCGTGCGCCCAGGGCCTCGTAGAGGTCCGCCACCGCGATCCCGGCCGCACCCGCGCCGTTGATCACGATACGGACGTCGGCGATGTTCTTGTCCAGGATCTCCAACGCGTTGAGCAGGCCTGCGCCGGAGATAATCGCGGTCCCGTGCTGGTCGTCGTGAAAGACCGGGATGTCACAGCGGCGCTGCGCCTCTTGCTCGATGTAGAAGCACTCCGGCGCTTTGATGTCTTCCAGGTTGATGCCGCCAAAGGTGGGCGAGATCATCTCGACAAAGCGGACGATTTCCTCCGGGTCGGCGGAGTTGATCTCGATATCAAAGACATCTACGTCGGCAAAGCGCTTGAAGAGGACCGCTTTACATTCCATGACAGGTTTGGCTGCATGTGCGCCGCGGTTGCCCAACCCGAGGATGGCGGAGCCGTTGCTGATAACAGCAACCAGATTGCCTTTGGCCGTGAAGTCGTAGGCGTGCTCCGGGTGCTCGGCGATGTCCAATACCGGGTAGGCGACGCCGGGTGAATAGGCCAGCGAGAGGTCCTGCTGCGTATCCATCGGCTTGGTGGCGACGATTTTGAGTTTGCCCGGTCGGCCCAGGGCATGATAGTCGAATGCGGCTTGCCTGTCGGCTGCGTGCTTGTCTGTCGCCTGTTTGTCTGTTGTCATTTTCTACTCGCTTTCTGAGGTGGACGTCGGCCCGTTTGGCATGAACCCGCTGTCTGGGGTCTGGGGCCAAAACGTGTCGGCGTCCGTGTTTCAATTATTTGGTCGGCGCAATCACCAGGGGTCAACCGGGCGTTGCGGAGATTTCGAGTACATCGAGAACGGTTTGCAGGTCCGCCGGGAGCGCTGCGCGGAATGTAACGGCTTCGTTTAGATTGGGTAGCTCAAATTGCAATGACGCGGCATGAAGAAATAGCCGCGGGACGGATAGACGTTGACGCCGGAGACCGTAAATCGGGTCGCCGACAATGGGGTGACCGAGCCAGGCGAAGTGGACACGGATTTGGTGCGTCCGCCCGGTCACCGGGTGCGCTTCGACAAGACTAAAGGTCCCGCTCCCGCTGTCGTTACGAAGCGGCGTCGAGTAGCGGGCGAGCACGCGATATTCGGTCCGGGCGAATCGCGCCTGCGAACTATCGGGCAAGATCGCTTGGCGTTTGCGGTCGGTGGGGTGGCGGCCCAACGGTGCATCGATGACGCCGGTGTCGTCGTCGAGCGATCCTTCGACTAACGCTAGATAGCGTTTGACGACCCGGCGCTGTTTGAACTGGGTTTGGAGCGCGGCCAAGGTCGCATCGTTCTTGGCGACGACAATCACGCCCGACGTGTCTTTGTCGAGTCGGTGGACGATGCCCGGACGGACCTCGCCGCCGATGCCGGGGAGGTCGGGGCAGTGATGCAGGACAGCGTGGACAAGCGTGCCGTGGGCATGCCC
>CAYJQA010000010.1:3401-26845 GCA_964372065.1 uncultured Litorilinea sp. | reverse complement strand
ATTTTGCGAGAGGGTGGACCGTAGACGGCTTTATGCCGGCGCTGATTGGCGGGCTGGTCATCAGTATCGTCAGTACGCTGTTGAGCTTTGTGCTGGCGGACAACGGCAAAAAGTAGACCGCCGTCGCAGTGTTGCCGGTCCCGCTTCCCACCCATTAAGTGAGCGAATCCCCCATGCGAGCCAAGTTTCTCCACATGGCCGACTGCCATTTGGGCTTTCGGCAGTACAATCTCCGCGAGCGTTTCAACGACTTCGGGCGTGTGTTCCTCGCCGTCATCGAGCGGGCGATCGACGAGCGCGTCAACTTCGTGCTGTTGGCGGGCGATCTGTTCCACAAGCGGTCCATCGACGCGCTGACGCTCAACCAGGCGGTGGCCGGGCTGGAGCGTTTGCAGCGCGCCGGGATTCCGTGCCTGGCCGTGGAAGGCAACCACGAGCACGCCTATGTAGACGAGGCCTACGGCTGGATGAAGTTCCTGGCCTTGCGCCAGTTGATCATCCTGCTGGACGCCGACTTTGTCGAGGGCAAGCCGCAGTTGAAGCCCTATGAGCAGCGCGCCGGGTCTTACTTCGACCCCGTGCCGGGGTTGCGTGTACATGGATTGCGCTATTTCGGCTCGGGCACGGCCAAGGCCATCGCCGGGTATGCGGCCGCGTTGGACGAACTGCCACACGACGGCGTGGAGTACACCATCTTTATGACCCACGCCGGGATCGACGGCGAAGTCTCGGAGCAGATGAGCGGTCTGAGCATGGCCGAGTGGGCGCCGCTGCGGGGCAAGACGGACTATGTGGCGCTGGGCCACATCCACAAGCCCTTTAGACGCGAGGACTGGCTGCACAATCCCGGCAGCTTGGAGACGTGCGCGGCGGCCGAGGCTGCCTGGGATGACCGGGGCTTCTATCTGGTAGACGTGGACACGGCGCGCGACGAGCGCAAGCACGTGGCGAAGCTGGTCGCGGCCAAGCGCCGCCACTTTGTCCGCCTCTCGCTCAAGACCGATCTCCTGACCACGCCCGACGCGCTGCTGGACAACGCGCGCGAACTGATGACGCGCCGGGCGCGCGACCTGGGTGTCGCCAAGCTGGGGCCGGATGAGCGTCCGGTGGTGGACCTGCAACTCTTTGGCGTGCTCCAGTTTGAGCGCGCCGCGCTGGAGCTGGACAAGCTGGACGCCATGCTACAGGAAATCTTTGCGCCGCTGCATCCCATGATCCGGAACCACACGACGTCCAACGAAGGGCCGATCACCGGGGACGAAACGGTCAGCCGCAGCCAACTGGAGCGCCAAGTGCTGGCTGACTTCTTTCATCGCGACGGACGCTACAGCGCCCACAGCCAAGCCTGGGCCAGCGCGGCCCTCAGCCTCAAGGCCCTGGCGCTGGACGGCGCGGACGCCGAGGCCCTGGTGACCGACCTCGAGGCGCACATGGCGAAGATGGGTCCAGACGCCACGGAGGGCGGCGATGCAAATCCTCTCGGTTGAGTTGGAGAACGTCAAGAGCTATGAGCATCTCACGGTCGAGTTTGCGCCCGGCGTCAATGCCATCGTAGGGCATAACGGCGCGGGCAAGAGCACGATCGTGGAGGCGATTGGCTTTGTCCTGTTCAATACGCTGGGCTATCGCCAGGAGGATTTTGTCCGCGCCGGGGCCAATTTCGGCCGCGTGGCGGTGGCGTTTCTGTCCAGCCTGGACGAGCGGCGCTATGTGGCGGTGCGGCGCATCGGCGCGAGCTCGGCCTACTTCATCAACGACCCCGAACTGGGCGGTCGCCTGGCCGAAGGCAACGCGGACGTGCAACGCTGGCTGCGCCAACACCTACGCTTGGAGGCGGGGGCCAACCTGGGCGAGTTGTTCACCGACGCGGTCGGGGTTCCCCAAGGCACACTGACGGCCTCCTTCCTGCTTTCGGAAGGTCCCCGCAAGAAGGTCTTTGATGCGTTGCTCCAGGTGCAGGATTACCAGCGGGCGTCGGACCGGCTGCTGCCGCCCGTGAATCTGCTGAAGGAGCGCAAGGGCGAGGTCAACCTGGAGATCGCGTCCAGCACGGCGCGGCTGGAGCGCCTGCCCACGCTCAGGGAAGCGGTCGCGCAGCGCAAGGGCCAGATCGCCCAGATCGAGCGCGACTTGACCGCGGCGACGACCGAACTGGCGACGGTGCAGACCACGCATCGCCGGCTGGACGAAGCGCGCGACCAGATGGTCGCGGCGGAGCGGGCGCTGTCACAGGCGCGGGAACGCCGTCAAGGGCTGGCCGCGCGGCGGATGACCGCGGCGCAGGCTGTTGCCGACGCGGCCGCCGCCGCGGCGATCGTGGCGGCCAACGAGGACGGCTTTGCGCGCTATGTGGCGGCGCAGCAGGCGCAAGCCGAGTTGGACGTGCAGGTTCGCACGCGCCAGCAGTTGGAACGCCAGCGCGGCGAGGCGCAGACGCGCCTGGCGGGCAGCGCGGCCGACATCCGTCATCTGGAGCAGGAGCTAGCCGCCATTGCCGAGGCGGCCGCGCTGGCCGCGAGCTTGCGGCCCGCGGTGGCGTTGCAGGACGAAACCGAGCAGGCGCTGACCGCGGCCAAGGTGCAGCAAGCGCAACTGGATACCGCCCGCAAAGCCCTGCAGCGGCAGACGGAGACGGTGCAGCAGCTTACCCAGCATCTCGCCGAGACGGAAGCGCAGGTTGGCCGCGCCGAGACGATCCGCGCCGAACAGACCGTCGTCGAGCAGCAGATTCAGCAGAGCCAAGCCGCGGTAGACGGGTATCGCGAAGAGAAACAGGAGTTGACGAGTCGCGCCAATGTGCTGAAGGAGCAGTCTGAGCGCCTTAACGACGTGCAGACCGCGGTCTGCCCCGTGTGTGAGCAGCCGCTGACCGAGCACCACCGCGCGGAGTTGCTGGATCGCAACACGGCTGCGCTGCAAGAACTGCGCGAACGGTATCGTGTAGCGAACGGCCATTTGGACGACCATACCAGCCGGCTCCAGGCGCACCAGGCGCGCGTTAAGCAATTGCAGGCGGACCTGCTGAGTCTGGCGCGGTCCGGCGAAGTCCTCAAGGCGCGCGAGGAGTTGACGCGCGGCCAAGCGGCGCTGGACGAAGCGACCGCACGTGTGGCGGAACTGGCGGGGGCAGCCGATCAGGTGGCTGTCTTGCAGGCGCGCCTGAACGAATTGGGCGACCCGCGCGGCCGCTTCCGTGTGGCGCAGGCGCGCGCCGGTCAAGCCGACGCCGCCAACGCCAAGCTCGCCGCGGTGCAGAAGACGGTCGCCGCGGCCGAGCACGGGCTGGCAGAGTTGGCCGACCGGCTGGCGGCGTATGCAGGATTGGATGCACGGCTGGAGGAAGTTGCCGCGACGCTGAAAGCGCATCAAGCCGCGCATCAGGCGGTGGTTGAGCACCGGCGGCAGGCCGAGGCGCTGGCCGGTTGCGAGGCGGAATTGGCCGGCCTGACCGAGCAGGAAGACGCCGCCGTAGGCACGCTGGCGGCCGCCGAGCAGCACCACCAGGCAGCCGCGGCCCGATTTGATCCCACGGCGTTTGCGGCGGCGGCGGCGCGTGAACAGGAGTTGCGCCAACAGGTGGGCACGCTGCGCGGCCAGCACACCCTGTTGACCGAACAGCAGGGCCGCGAAGAACAGGAGATCGCCTCGCTCCAGGCGCTGTCGGCCACGCTGATCCACATGCAGGCGCGCCTGGCGACCCTGGAGGATGAGGAACGCGCCCTCGAGTCCATCCGCACCTTCTTGCGGCGAGCGGGACCGTACATCACCCAAGCCTTGACGCGCCAGATCAGCGAGGGCGCACGCCAGATCTTCAGCGACTTGATGCAGGACTACAGCCGCCACCTGGCGTGGAATGACGATTATGGGATCACGCTGGAGGTAGACGGCCACAAGCGCCAATTCGGCCAGCTTTCGGGCGGCGAGCAGATGAGCGCGGCGCTCTCGGTGCGGCTGGCGCTGCTGCGCGAGATGAGCGGCATCGACGTGGCCTTCTTCGACGAGCCGACCACCAACCTGGACGAGACGCGGCGCGAAGCCCTGGCGCGGCAGATTCTCCAGGTGCGCGGCTTCCAGCAGCTATTTGTGATCAGCCACGACGATACCTTTGAGCAGGCGACGCAGAACTTGGTGCGGGTGGAGTGTCACAACGGCGCAAGCCATGTGAGCTACGGCTAACCGCGGGGGCTGCGCCAGAGATACCAGTAGGGCATGAAGCCGTAGTACCAGGCCAGCCAGAAGGCCAGCCGCAGCCCGTGGCCGCCGTCGCGCCAGCCGCCCAACGTCACATAGCGGCGGCGAAACTCGCGCAGCGGTTGGAGGACGAAATTGTGGGGCCGGGGGTGGATGCCGCGGGCCGCCAGGGTAGCGGCCTCAAAGCGGGCATAAAAGGGCTGTTTGGCGTGGAAGTGCGCCCAGTCGCGGTAGTTGTAGTGGATGAGGGGTTGGGTGAGGTTGGCCGTGTCGCCCGTCACGGTCACGATCTCATGCACGGCGCGCGGGGCATAGGTCGATCTGGCACGACGGAGCAGCCGCAGCTGATAGTCGGGCCAGAAGCCGCCGCCACGCGTCTCGCGGCCCGCGATGAAGTTGCGGCGGGGGACCCAGTAGCCGTCGATGGGCGGCGTATGACCGGCGTCGGCGGCGAGACGGCTGCGAATCTCGGCGGCTAGCGCCGGGGTGGCGCGCTCGTCGGCGTCGACGAAGAAGACCCACTCGGCGTCCAGGCCGTCCAGGGCGGCTTGGCGCTGTGCGGCATAGTTGTCGAAGGGGCGCTGCCTGACCTGTGCGCCCGCCGACCGTGCCAGTTCACAGGTGGCGTCGGTGGACAGCGAATCCCAGACCACCACCGCATCAACCCAAGTGATCAGGGTCGCGACACAGTCGGCGATGTGCGCGGCTTCGTTCTTGGTCAGGATGACCCCGACCAACTGCGGGCTAGAGCCGGGTGAGGGTGGCATAGGCGGCCAGTTCGCGGGCGAGTTCGTCGCCGGTCGTCGTACCGGCGGCAAAGCGGCGGCGGGCTTGCCGGCTGCGCCAGGCTGCGGCGGCGCGGATCAGCCCGCGCAGTAATGTCGGATAACCGGGCGGATAGGCGGCGCGATGCTTGTCAAAGAAGCGGATGCGGCTGCGCCAAAGCCGTTCGTAGGCGTCCCAGCGCACTTGACGGCTGCTTTGCCCGGCGTGATGCACGACATGGGCCGTGGGCAGCGCATAGACCTGCCAACCGGCTTGGCGGCAACACAGACACCAGTCCATTTCCTCGCAATACATGAAATAGCCGTCATCCAGCCCGCCGATGCGCTCGATCACCTCGCGGCGGATGCAGAGCGCCGCGCCCAGCACAAAGTCGACCGGGAAGGGTGCGCCGCCGTCCCAGCGCGCGGCCGGGTAGCGCCCGTTGAGGCGGCTGTCGTGCAGTCGATGGCTGCCGCGCACGCCGGTCAGTGGGAACAGGTCGAGCACGATTTGGGCCAGACCCGGAAAGCGAAACGCGCCGTGCTGAAAGCTGCCGTCGCCATACCGGAGGCGCGCCCCGCAGATGCCCGCGGCGGGCGTGGCCGCCAGGAAAACCGCCATCTGCGCCAGGGCGTCGCCGGTCAGCTCGGCGTCGGGGTTGAGCAGGAGGACGGCGTCGGGGCATGCGGCGGCGTGACGTCGAAACCCAGCGCATGGAGCGCCAGGTTATTGCCGCCGGTGAAGCCCAGGTTGGCGATTGAGGCGATGAGCCGCGTCTGGGAGTAGTCTTGAGCGACCATCGCGGCGCTGCCGTCGGCGCTGGCGTTGTCCACGACCACGACGCTCAGGCGCGCCCCGGTGGGCAGGGGCGACGCATAGACGCTGTGGAGACAAGCCGCCAGCAGGTCGCGCGTGTTGTAGCTGACGACGACGACGGCCAGGTGCATCGCGTTAGGGCACGCCCACCTGGACGGTGATGCGGTCGACATAATTGTTGGTGACGCCGACCTGCTCATGGATGAGTCCACCCCACCAGTAGGCCGTGCCGACGGGCGGCTCTTCGTCCAGAACGATGCACCCGCTGACCTCGCCGGAATGGCCCGGCAGCAGATACCACTGGTCCTTGCCGTCAATCACGCGGCGTTCCAGGTCCTCTTGCCGCCCGATAGCCCAGCGGTAGGGGAAATCGATCCCGGTGGTGTCGAAGTTGATGCCAAAACGCCAGACGCCCGCCTGCTGGAACCAACTGGCGTCTTGGGCGTCGGCCAGCGTGTTGTAGTTTTCGCCGAAGTGGTACTCCTGGCCGGGCCAGGGGCCGGCGGTGCGGATGGGGACCGTGCCTTCGTTGGTGACGATGGCGCGGAAACAGAGCGGGGAGCCAAGCGGCACGCTGACGACGCGGTTCAACTCGTCTTGCCAGTCGATTTCGCCCTGGGCGATGTCGGCGCGTGGCTTGCCGCCTTCCTCGATGGTCAACTCGCGCGCCACGCTCACGGCGTTGCCCGCGGCGTCGCGCGCCTCGCCGATGACGGTATAGGTCCCGTCGGCGGGCGGCTCGGCGTTGAGGTCTACCCCGCCTTCATACCGATATTCGTGAAAACCGCGGTCGGTCGTCTTGGCAACGCCGGGGTCTTCGGCAATGGGTATCTTGACGCCCGGCTGCGCCGGGTCCACCAAATAGACCAGCACCGTGTCTACGTCTTTGGTCAGGTAGTAGGAGATGCTCACCCAGTCGTCGCGCAGACCGTCTTGGTTGGGGCGGAAGACCTGGGGCACGACCGCGAAGTTGTGGAGCTCCGGGATCTCGGTATCGCCGTCTTGCAGCGTAATCACGCCGCCCACGACCTGTTGGCCGCCGTTCTCCTCCTCCGCCTCGATGGTCCACTGGTAGCGACCATCGGGCAGCACCCAACTGAGCACGTCGTAGGGGCCGGCGTCGCTCTCGACGGTGCGCGTTTCGTCCACCGCGCCACCCCAGAAGACGCTGTAGCGCCCCGGCGAGCGCCGCCGTGCGTGGCGGAAGTAGAACCGTTCGCCTGCCTCATTGTCGAAGTAGATGCTGACAATAGCCACGCGGCGCAGGCTGTACTGGATTTCGGTCACATCCTGTTCACCGTCGGCGTTGGGCGAGATGAAATCGGGGACGACTTGGACGTCATACAGTAGCGGGCCGAAACCGGGGTCCAACTGGCCGCAACCGGCGACGATGAGCGCCGCCGTCAAGATGACGGCCGCAACGCGGAGGTGACGCGGCATGATGTGCTTCATGGCTGGCAGTGTAGCAGATGGGTCGCCCATGCGCCAAGCTAACCGGGGACGCCGCACGCTCGCGGTTGGGAGCTTGCGGCTCACGGTGCGACCGTGATGTCGCCGAGGTCGATCAGGTCGCGGCCATCGCGCGTGAGGACGCGCGGCAGCGTGTCTTGGTTGGCGTCGTAGACCGCGGCCACCAGCCGATAGAGGCCGGGGTTCTTGGGCGCGCTGACGAAGATCGTCTGCAATTCGACCTGGCCGACGACCCAGTTGGAAGAACCGCCGGGCAGGGGCAGGTCCGACTGGGCGGCGGGGCGGGCGTCGGGGCCAAGCCACTGGACGGTGACCGTATAGTCGGCGGGAATATGGTCCAGCGCCTGCCAGACCAGGGTCAGCGCGACCTGTTCCCCGGCGCGGGGCGATAGCTGGAGCGGTTCGATGACGCCGAGCAGGTGCAGCATCTCGCCAAAGATGATGTCTACGTTGGTGCGATAGGGCGGCGGCTGATAGATGCGCGAACTGCCCAGCACACGGAACGGCACGCGCACAAAGCGGCTGTCGGGCGCAGTCAGCCCCACTTCGAGCCAGTAATCGTCGGCGGGCAGGTTGAGCGGCGGGCGCAACTGCACCACCTGCCGCAGCAGTTCGTCGTCGGGCCACCGGCCGGTCGGCAGTTGCGGCGTCAGGCGGACGACCTGTTCGCCCATGCGTTCGTCGCCAGCGCGGGTGCGCCAGCGCAGGAGCAGGTCATAGTCGGCGGGCGGGCGCTCCTCGGCGTACCAGTGGAGTTCGATGGCGAACGCCTGGCCCGGTTCGGCTTGTTCGGTGGCAAGTTGGAGTTCTAGAAAGAGGTCGGGGATGATCTGTGCGAAGGTGTTGGGGTCCAGCGCGTCCGGTCCGCGCGTCGCCACCGGGAGGTCCAGGTCGAGGGTGGCGAACTTGCCCAGGGGCTGCCCTTCCGGCCCCATGACATCCAGCCCGGTGAGGTCGCCGGTGGTCTCGTAGACGCCCAGACGGATGCGATAGGAGCCGGGCAGCGCGCCCGGTCCGGCCCAGTCCGCCGCGGCGATATGCCCCAAATTGACTTGGTCCTGTCGCCAGCGAAAGACGGGATACGCGTAGCCGACCGGCCGCTGGTCACGCAGGCGCTGGAAGGGTAGGCCGTCGCCGGTAAAGGTCTCGCCGGTGATGGCCAGGTCCGGAATGTCGCCGGCGCGGTCGCGATGCAGCCGCCAGAAGAGCAACAGGTCGCCGTTTGCCGCCACCTGGCCGGTGACCAAATCGATCTGGTTGCCGAAGTTGACGATCTCGCCGGCGGACTCGACCGGCGCGGTCAGAATGTCGCCGGCGCGCACGTCGACGTAGTGGTGCAACTTGATCTGCCAGAACTCCACGTCGAGTTCCTCTTCGGTCCCCGCCAACTGGAGCTGAAGCGGGGCGACGTTCATGGGGTCCACCACGTCTTGCTGCCACTGGACGAGCCACACGCTGGATTTTCCCGCGAGGGCCGCGGCCAGGGGCGCGGCGCTGGTGGAGACATCCAGCACGGCGTTGACATTGAGGATTTCCAGTTCGGGCAGGCGCAGCGGCGGCAGGTCCGGCGCATAGTAGTGCCAGACCGGCCAGGCATGGCCGCTGACCAGCACGACGAGTTGGTCGGCGGGGCCGCCTGCGTCTGTGATGCGCCCGCGCACATAGCGGCTTAGCTCACGCCATTCAGCTTTGGTAAAGGCCGGATTGCGAAACCAGTTGAGGCCGCTGTAGAAGAAGCCCGCCAGGAGCAGGGCGATCACCAGGAGCGCGGCCAGCGATTGCAGCCGCATAAAGGGGATGCCCACAATGTCGGCCCAGTGCCAGCCGCGTAGCCGGATCAGGGCGCTGAGTCCGGCGCTCCATAGGACCAGCAGACCCGGCAGGGCAATCATGACATAGCGCGGGTTGAACTTGGGCACGGCGGAGGCCAAGAGCAGCACCGCGGCAATCGGCAGCGCCAGCCAGAGCAGCGCATAGAGAATGGTGCGCGGCTGGACCGAGCGCCGCAGCAGCAGGGCAATGACCGAGACGAGCGTCAGCGCGCCATAGGCCCACAGCAGGTATGTCGCTTCGGCCTCCAACACCGTTTCGCCGCTGGTCAGGCTGATCGCGACATGGCGCAGGGCCTCCCACACCTTGAACTCGCCCTCCCAGTAGCTGGCGTCGCTGGACAGGCGATTGACCAGCGCGGCAATCCAAGGCAGGTAGAGCAACAGCACGGTGACGTTGGCGACGACGAAGCCCAACAAAGGTTCGCGGCGGACGGTGGAGGGCAAGTCGGCGTCGCCATCCACCGGCGCAGCCGGCGCTGTGAGGCGCGGCAAGACGAAGAACTGGTCCACGAGATAGGCCAGCGACAGGGCAAGGAGCAAGAAGAAGGCAAAGTAGTGCGTATAGACCGCGGCGGTGGCGACCATCACATAGGCGAACCAATGGAGCGTGCGCCGCCGGATGACGGTCTCGCCGTGAATCACGAGATAGCCCAACAGCACGCCCAGCGCGGTGAGCATGGCGTACATGCGGGCTTCTTGGCTGTAGTAGAGCAGCAGCGGGTGAAAGGCCGCCAGCGCGGCGGCGAGCAGCCCGGCCAGCCGCCGCCGCGTCAGCGCAATCGTGACCGCGGCCAGGAGCGGGACCAACAACACGCCAAAGAAGACAGACGGGAAACGCAGGCTCCATTCGGTCCAGCCCGCGGCCCGCCCCCAGAACGCCACGACGTAATAGTAGAGCGGGGGCTGGATGTCGCCGGCGGTCCAGCGGGTGAGGTCGGCGAGGCCCCGCTGCGCGACTTCGGCGGTGACGCCTTCGTCATACCACAGACTCTGCTTGTCGAGCAGATAGAGGCGGAGGCCCAAGGCGCAGAGTGTGAGGATCACCAGGCCCAACCAGCTTGCGTAGCGGGTATGTCGCTGCATGGCCGGTCAGGACAGCTTGCCGCCGAGGTCAGGATTGGCGCGTACCGGTCCAACCGGCGGCGTCACCTGTGCGGGTGGAAGGCCGCGCTCGAAGGGCACACTCGCCAGCGCGGCGATCAATTCGCCCGCGGTGGTCCACAGCCGCATGGCGAGGGCGATGACGGTCACGACCGCGCCGTCCAGCCGCGGCACCAGCAGGAGGTAGAAGGCCCCTTCACGCACGCCAAAACCGCTGGGCGTCAGCAGGCTGAGGAAGCCGATGGCATAGGCAATGGGATAGGAGAGCATAAGCTGTATCCACAGGCTACCGGGGTCGGGCGTACCTGCGCCGGCGAGGGCGAAGGTGAAGGTGGCGAAGGTCAGCCCCCACAGGAGCCAGTCCACGGCGGCCGCAACGATCAGGGCCAGTAGCGCAGGCCCGGTCAGGCGCTGCGTCAAGGGCGGTCGCCCGACGCGGCCCAGACCCCAGTTGAGCAGTGCCATGAACCAAGCGGGGCGCACCAGGAACGCCCCAAACGGGAGCAGCGCCAGGCCTGCCACGACCCAATGAATCTCCCCGATCCACTGGGCCAGCAAGGTCTGCGTGTCGATCCAGAGGAAGTAGACGACGGCGATGGGGGCAGCCGCCATGAGAATGATGACTTGATAGAGCGCGATGCTGGCGACGGTCGCTTCAGGGGCGACGCCGTAGCGCCGGCCATGCAGGGTGAGGCTCAACGGCTGCCAGATGTTGCCGGGCACGTAGCGTACGATCGCGCTGAGAAACCAGATGCGCACCGCGGGCCAGTAGGCGAGTTCGCCCCCGACCAGGCGGAGCGTCGCGCGCCAGATGCCCACCTCCACGGCCCAGGTGATGGCCGCCAGCCCGCAGGCCGCCGCAAACCAGGCCGCGTCAAAGCGCCACGGATAGGCGGCGAGGGCGGGCCATTGTTGCCGGAGAAACCAAGCGATTGCCAGGATCGCTGCAAGGAGCAGAGCGGGCTGGAGCCAACGGGCGAAACGTCGCAGCATAGAGAGTGCGTGAACCGGGCAAGTGGGCCGAGACACCGGCGAGCGCGCCGGCGTCGGAACGTGAGTGCAATCTACCACGAACTCCAGGAGATGGCGAATTGGGGCGGGGAAGCCGCCACAACAAGCCGCCCCTTGTTCCCCTCCTTGCGCGGCGTTCCGCTGCGGTCTCGCATGGGGGCGGAGTGATTGACACTGCTCCGGCGCGGTGGCATACTGCGGAGAATGCGGCCCGCCGCACGATCAGGACATTACGCGCTGGTGAAGCGCGCTAGATAAGGTGACGACATGGCAGACAGCACACGCGCCAACCCAGCCGTTAGGCCGGTTCCTCCTACAGAACGTGAGGAGCCGTTGGACTTCATCCGCGCCCTTGTGGCCGAGGACCAGGCACGCGACACCTACGGTGGGCGCGTCATGACCCGCTTCCCGCCCGAACCCAATGGCTTTCTCCATATTGGTCATGCCAAGTCCATTTGCCTGAATTTCGGCGTGGCCGCGGACTTTGGCGGCGTCTGCAATCTGCGCTTCGACGATACCAACCCGGAGACGGAAGACGTCCAGTATGTGGAGTCGATCCAGCGCGATATCCGCTGGTTGGGCTTCGACTGGGCTGACCGGCTGTACTTTGCCTCGGACTATTTTGAGCAACTCTATGCGTATGCGGTGCATCTGATCCGCAACGGCAAGGCGTATGTCGACAGCCTCAACGACGACGAGATTCGCGAGTATCGCGGCACGGTGATGGAGCCGGGGCGGCCCAGCCCGTATCGCGACCGCTCGGTTGCCGAGAACCTCGACCTCTTTGCGCGGATGCGCGCGGGCGAGTTCCCGGACGGTAGCCACGTGCTGCGCGCCAAGATCGACATGGCCGCGACCAATATGAAGCTGCGCGACCCGCTGCTCTATCGCATCCGCCACGCCGACCATTATCGAACCGGCAGCGACTGGTGCATCTATCCCATGTACGATTTCGCACACCCGCTGTCGGACGCCATCGAGGGCATCACGCACTCCATCTGTACGCTGGAGTTTGAGAACAACCGGGCCATCTACGACTGGCTCATGGAGAACACGCAGACCGCGCCCTGGCCGCACCAGTATGAGTTTGCCCGGCTCAATCTCGATTACACGGTGATGAGCAAGCGCAAACTGCTGCAACTGGTGACTGAGAAGTATGTGGACGGCTGGGACGATCCGCGCATGCCGACCCTCGCCGGGTTGCGCCGCCGCGGGGTCACGCCGGAAGCGATTCGCGCCTTTGCCGATAAGGTCGGCGTCGCCAAGACGAACAGCCGGGTGGAGATCACGCTGCTTGACCACTGTATCCGCGACGATCTGAACTACCGCGCGCCGCGTGTGATGGCCGTACTGCGGCCGCTGAAGCTGGTCATCGACAACTACCCGGCGGGCAAGGTGGAGGAACTGGACGGCTCCTATTGGCCGCGCGACGTGCCGAAAGAGGGGTCGCGCAGAGTCCCCTTTGGCCGCGAACTGTATATCGAGCGCGACGACTTTATGGAGCAGCCCACCGCGGACTTCTACCGGCTCGCCCCCGGCCGCGAGGTGCGCTTGCGCTTTGCCTACATCGTGCGCTATGTGGACGTGGTCAAGGACCCGGTCACGGGTGAGGTGGTGGAGGTACATTGCACCTATGATCCCGACACCTATGGCGGCGCAGTCAAGGGGCGGCGTGTCCAGGGGACCATCCACTGGGTCGCGGCGGCGCACGCTTTGCCTGCCGAAGTGCGGCTCTATGAGCGGCTGATGACCACCGCTAACCCGGACGAGACGGAAGAGGGCAAGACCTTCAAAGACTATATCAACCCGCGGTCGAAAGAAGTTGTCGCCAACGCGTGGGTCGAGCCGAGCGTCGGCGGCGACCCCGCGGGCAGCCGCTACCAGTTTGAGCGGCTGGGCTATTTCGTGAGCGACATC
This sequence comes from uncultured Litorilinea sp., assembly GCA_964372065.1. Taxonomy (GTDB): domain Bacteria; phylum Chloroflexota; class Anaerolineae; order Caldilineales; family Caldilineaceae; genus QEUY01. The sequence continues at coordinate 13,742 of CAYJQA010000010.1, read as the reverse complement.
GAGGATGCGTGGCCGGGGCGGCTGGTCTACAACCGCATCATCGAACTGCGCGACTCGCGGCCGGCCAAGCCGGCACAGCCCGGCGCGGAGGCCGCGCCCGCGCCGAGCAAGGCGGCGGCGGCGGCCAAAGGCGAGGGCGCCAAGGGCGACGGCGACAGCCGGCGCGGCAAGAACGATGCCCGCGGCGCGGTGCGGGCGGCGACGCCGGAACTGGCGTCACGCCTGGCGCGCTATACCAACGAACTGGGTTTGACGCCCGAAGACGCCGATGTACTTACCGGTGACCTGACGCTGGCGCGCTTCTTCGAGGCGGCGCTCGCGGTGCATCCCAACGCCAAGAGCGTCGCCAACTGGGTGACGAATGAGGTGCTGCGCGAGGCGAAGGACCAGCCGCTGGACCGGCTGCCCCTGAGCGGCGAGCAGGTGGGGCGGCTGGCTGCACTGGTAGACGGTGGGACCATCACGCCCGCGATCGCCAAGGAGGTCTTTGCCGAGATGCTGCGTAACGGCGGCGACCCGGCGCGGATTGTGGAGGAACGCGGCCTTGCGCCCATTACCGACCCGGCGCTGGTGCGCCCGGTGGTGGCGCAGGTCATCGCGGCCAATCCGGACAAGGCCGCCCAGGTGCGCGGGGGCAAGACCGGGTTGGTGGGCTTCTTTGTGGGCCAGGTGATGCGTGAGACGCGCAACCGGGCCACGCCCAAGTTGGTGCAAGAACTGGTGCAGAAGATGCTGTTGGAGGAGTAGCGCCACAACGGCGCACACGTCGAGGACATATTCGCCCGCGCCGACTCGGCGCGGGCGTTTTGCTGCTAGGGCGCGGGGACCGTCTCGACCGTGAGCAAGCGCGCATAGACGTGCGGCGTAGTGACGGGCGCGCCGAGCCACACGCGGGCGGGGCGGATGAGTGAGGTCTCTTCTAGCGCAGTTCCGGGGGGCGCGCCGACCACGCCCACAAAGGCATGGCTCCAGCGGAACTTGCTGCGTAGGTCGCCGGCGACGCCCACGGCGCGGAGCGCGGCGACCGCGTCGTCGCCCAGACTGAAGCTGGCTTCGTCGGCGACGGCCCCGGCGATGACCGTGCCGGTGGGCCATTGGGCAAGCCAGGCGGCCAGGCGCGCCGATTCGCCCGGCGTGAGCGTGTCGAAAGCCGCGGCGTCCAGCACCGCGCCGCCGGGCGTCAGGCTGACCAGGTTGTAGCCGCGCGTGTTGGGTGCGACGTCCACGCCATTGACGCTGATGTGGGCGAAGTCGCCGACCTCTTCGCCCGCGCTTTCAACGGCCAGCGTGACGCCGGGGTCCAACTGTGTGCCCGTAGCGGCGATGGGCGACGCCGCCGCGGCAAAGCCGGCCACGGGCCGCGGCGCATCCATGATGGTCAGCGTCAGCCGGTCCAGCGGCGCGCCGGCCGCGCCCGGCGGCATGGTGAGCACGTGGCGGCGGCCGGTCTGCGCGCCCAGGTCGCGGCCATCGAGCGTGTAGCGCACGGCGGCCTCCTCGGCAAAGGTGAGGATGACTTGAGCGCCGGTGGGGGGCAGGTCGAGCAGAAGCGCTGGCGCAGCCCGCGTGGCGGCGCGCCCGAAATTCGCGTCACCCACCGGGGACCAGCCTTCGGCCAGCAGATGCGTCGCCGCGGGGTCGCCCATGCGATAGGCGGCGGGCGCGTCGGGCAGGTCGGCGACGGCGTAGAGCCGGATGGTCGCGGGCTTGCCTTCCCAGTCATCGCCCTGCCACTCCTCGACCTGCGTCACGGGCAGGGCGTCTTCCACGGCGCGGACGAGCATGGCGGGGCTACGGTCGACATACAGCAGCACATAACGCACGTGGAGGAAGTCGAGCAGGGCGGGCGCGTCACGGCGCAGCCGGGCCGTCAGCGCCGCATAGTCGGCGGTCAAGACGGGCGTCAGATGCTCGCGGTCGGCGTTCATCAAGGCGATGAGATCGCCCAGCACGGGTGCGTCGGTGAAGTATTGGAACTTGTAGGCCGGGTTGCGGCTGGTGTTGCCGCCCAAATGGCGCTTGCCGTGGGCGGTCTGATACCACTCCTGCATCATGATCAGCACGTCCGAGCGGCCCAGGACACGTGCGCCGTTGCGCCAGCCGGTGGGCAACTCCAGGACGGCGAAATCGCCGGGGTCGGCGGCGATGCGGGCATAGACGGACGGGACGCGGAAGTCGCTCAGCGGCAGGGGGACGCTGAGATGCTCGCCCACGAAGAGCAGCAGCGCGACGCCCGCCACACTCACCGCCATGCGGGGACGGCGCAGCCACGCGGTTAGCCTGAGCAGCCCTTGCGCCGCCAGGAGCGCTACCACGGGCAGCAGCATAACACTGTAGCGGCTGGGATAGCGGTTGCCGCTAAAGAAGGGCAGGCGGCTAACCAGCGCAAAGGGACCGGGGATGGGGAGTTCATGGCCCGCCCAGCGCACCTGAGGGCCGAGACAGAGCAGCCAGAAGAGCACTGCCGCGGCCAGCCAGAACCCGGTCGCGCGGCGGACGCGGGCCGCGGTGTGGCGTAGCCCAAGCCACGTCCCGGCAAGGGCCAGCCCCATGATCGTGTAGCCCAAGTAGATGTGCTGGCCCTTATCGTTGGCAAAGGGGAGCGCCGCGGTCCACGCGCCCCACCAGGGATGGCGCCGCGTGGGGACCAGAAACCCCATGAGGTCGGCGCTGAAGATGTCGGCGAAGCCGCCGCCGCTGGCGAAGAAATCGCCCTCGGCGCGCAGGTCCGGCAGCATGGCGGCGAGGAACGGCGCGATGCCCAGGGCAAAGAGGAGTCCCGCGGCCAGCAGGCCCAGCGTGCCACGCCGCCAGGCAAGGCTACGGTCGCGTCTTGCGCGCTGCAACAGCAGCCACCCGCACCACCAGAGATAGAGCAGGGCGACGAGGATGAGCAGGAACGACGCATAGGTGAGTTCGGCCCACGCCTGGAAGGTCAGAAAGATACCGGCCAACGCGCCACGGCGTACCGCCGCGCGATAATCGGCCGCGTGGAGCGTGCGCCAGAGGGAGAGCATGGCAAAGGGGATCCACTGGCTGCTGGCGATGTTGAACTGGCCGAGACCGGCGTAGAACAGCTTAGCCGAGGCAAAGGCGGCAAAGCTCCCGGCGACGACCGCAATGGCCCAGGCCACGCTAGGATGGCAGGCGGCCAACTGCTCCGCCCAGACGGCGCGCGTAAGCAGAAAGACGCCATAGCCGCTCAGGACAAATGAACTGAGGAGCAGCAGGTTGTTGGCGATGACCAGCGACAGCCCGCTCTGCAGCGGGATGCTGAGCAGCCCGTTGAGCGGCGTCAGCGTGTAGAAACCTAGATTGACTTGGATGGGATAAAACAGCCACCCGGCATGGAAGATGTCGGGCTGGAGTTGATCCACCAGGCGGACTTTGATCCACCAGAGGTTCCAGGCCAGCGCGGGGTCGTCAATGCCGTCGCCGGGGACATGCGTTGTGAAGGACGCGGCGAGCGGCCAGGTGAGCGCGAGGCTGAGAATGAGAAAAGCGACCAGCGCCGCCGCATGACCGGCCCCACGCCGCAGGCCCGCGCCGCCGTTCATTTACTGGACAGGCGTAGCCATTGGTGACTGGAACACGCTGGAGCTTTGCAGCAACTGCCCCATCCGCACGCGCGCGATGACGGCAAGCTGCGGCATCGTGTCCTGCGCCAAGGTGAAGGTTTGCTCGAAGTAGCCGATCGCGCCTGCGTAGTCGCCACGCGTCTCGGCGATGCCGCCCAAGAGAAAGACAAGCTGCGGATCGTCGGGGGCGAGGGCCAGCCCTTCTTTGGCCGCGGCTTCGGCCCCGTCCAGGTCGCCCACCATCATGCGATCTTTGCCCAGTTCAATCCAGAATTGGACGGGATGATCCACCAGCAACTGCTGCGCGGCGAGCATCCCGGCCTGCACCTCGTCGGTTTCCCCCAGCCGTTCATAGAGGACGATTTCCCACACGGCCAACTCCGGCTGTGCGGGATACCGGCTGCGGGCCGCTTGTACGATGGCGAGGGCTTCTTCCCAACGCTGCTCGGCGATCAGCCTGTCGATGCTGTTGGTCGTCTCGACCATGGCCACGGCTTCCGGGTCGGGCGGGAAGAAGGTATCTACCGCCCATACGCCGCCCACGACCACGACCACAATGGCGACCAACGTCAGCACGGCGCGGCGGATGGAGCGCACGCGGCGGCGTGTGACTTCCTCATCCAAGTGCCACCAGAAGTTGTCGGCAACGGCGTGCTCGGCGCGCAGCTTGGGTAGGCCCCCGGCGATTTTGGCCGCCTGTACGATGGGCTGCGGGCGGCTGTTGACCCGGTTGAGCAGGCTTTCCCAGCGCGACTGCTCGGAGCGCACGTCCATGCCCGCGGCGATCAATTCTTCCAGGGTCCCTTCGATGCTGTCGAGCAGGGTCAGCAGCGTAGCGACATTCTCACCGTCAACCTGGACGATGAGTCGCTCGGTCTGGTCAAGTTGGTCACGCAGGGTCGAGGCGAGATTCCGCGGTTGCGAGTCTACAAGTTGGGGCATTAGGCTGGTCTCTCGGCGCGCGAAGGCCGCCGGCGCGGCACGTCTAGCCCGCGTCGTCGTCTTCGTCGTCGTCTAGGTCGTCGGTGGTCTGTTCCTCTTCGCGCTGGATCTCGCGGAAAACGCGGTTCAGCCCCGACTTGATTTGGCTTTCGATTTTGGCCTTGCGCTCCGGTGGGACGGGGAACCATTCCAGCATTTCCCCGACCAGGCCGCTCTTGGTCTCGTTCTTGTTCTTGCCTTCGAGATAGAAGTCGCGCACGCGGCGGCGCATAAAGGTGATATATTCGCCCACGCGATAGGTTGCTTCCGCGCCGCACACCGGGCCGTGGCCCGGCACCAGGTAATCGGCGCCCAAGTTGCGGATCAGTTCCAGCGCGGCCAGCCACTCCAGCGTGTTGCCCTGCGCCATGTAGGGGTGCTGGTCTACCCACAAGATGTCGCCGACGAAGCAGACTTTCTCCTGTGGCAGCCAGACGACGCTGGTGGCGGGCGTGTGGCCGCCCACGAAGATCAGCTCGATTTGGCGGTCGCCAAAGAGCAGCTCGGCGCGGTTGGTGAAGGTAATGTGCGGCGGGATGATCTCGATGTTGTACAACTGCGCCTGGATTTCCGGCTCGCGCTTGAAGCTATTGCGGACGCGCTCCTTGAAGTTGTCGGTGTAGCCGGACATTTCCTTATGGGCGCGTTCGTGGGCGATGACCTTGACGGGCATGAAGTACTGGTTGCCCAGGGCATGGCCGCGATGGTGATCGGTGTTGATCAGGTAGAGAAAGGGATGGTCGGGGTACTCTTCTTCGATCTGCTCGCGCCAGTCCAGGGCTTGCTTGGGGATCAGCGGCGCGTCGATGAGGATGATGCCGTCTTCGGTATAGACAAAGCCGGGGGTACAGCCACGATAGTGGTTGTTGATAAAGACGCCTGGCATTAGTTCTTCGCGCTCACCGAGTCCGGTGACGCCAATGCGGACTGCGCTTCTTCGTCGCGCCATGCTAGTCTCCTGCCATCCGTCGCGCCCGGCCCGCCCGGTCGCATCCAGCCGCAGTATAGAACAGTGCGGGCCGGGTGTCAAAACGCACGCCGTTATGTTAACTATGGGGTGGGCCACGTACGTCACGCGTTAACGTGAGCAGCGTAGCCTTGTCTCGAGGTACAACGCCGGCGCGCCGACCGGCGTTCCAGGCGGCGCTGTGGTATACTCCATTGAGAGTGCAAAACCTTTTCATGGGGTCGCCGCGCCGTGGGCAAACCGGCAGTAGCCCCATGCAGCAATGATATGGCAAACCAACATGGCGAAGCGATTAGGGGTTCTGACGAGCGGGGGGGATGCGCCCGGCATGAATGCCGCCGTGCGCGCGGTGGTGCGCGCGACGATCAATCGGGGCGCTGAGGTGTTCGCCATCTATGAAGGCTATCAAGGGCTGATCGATGGCGGCGAACGCATCCGCCAGTTGAGTTGGGAGGATGTGGGCGGGATCATGCATCGCGGGGGTACGGTCATCGGCACGGCGCGCTGCGAAGATTTTCGCACGCGCGCGGGGCGGCGGACCGCGGTGCGTAATCTACTCGTCAACGGCATCGACGCGCTGATCGTGATCGGCGGCGACGGCAGCCTGACGGGGGCGGACACGCTGCGCCAAGAATGGACGGGGCTGATTGAGGAACTGGTCGCCGCGGGCGAGGTTGCACCGGAACTGGCGCAGGCCCATGCCCACCTGTCCATCGCCGGGCTGGTCGGCTCGATCGACAACGATATGTGGGGCACGGACATGACCATCGGCGCGGATACGGCGCTGCACCGCATTACCAATGCGGTGGATGCGCTGACCAGCACGGCGGCCAGCCATCAACGCGCGTTTGTGGTGGAGGTCATGGGGCGGCGGTGCGGCTATCTGGCGGTGATGAGCGCCATCGCCACGGGCGCGGAGTGGGTGTTTGCGCCCGAGACGCCTCCGGCCATGGACAACTGGGAAGACCACATGGCGTCCGTGCTGCGCGAGGGCCAGCGCATGGGGCGTCGCGATAACATCGTGATCGTGGCCGAAGGCGCACAGGACCGCCACGGCAAGCCCATCACCTGTGGCTATGTGCGCGATGTGCTGGAGGAGCGGCTGGGCGAGGACGTGCGCATCACGGTGCTCGGGCACGTGCAGCGCGGCGGCTCGCCGAGCGCGTATGACCGCATCATCAGCACCATCATGGGCGTCGAGGCGGTGGATGCCGCGCTGGCCGCCGGGCCGGACGACGAGCCGGTGCTGATCAGCGTCTCCGAGAACAAGGTCACGCGGCGACCGTTGATGCAGTGCGTCGCCAAGACGCTGGAGATTAACGAGGCGCTCAAGTCGCTCGACTTTGAGCGCGCCATGACGCTGCGCGGCAAGGGATTTGCCAATGCGTTCCGGATCATGCGAACGTTGGTGCGCGCCGTGCCGCACCCGCCCAAGGAGGGGCAGCGGCGGCTGCGGGTGGCGATCCTCAACGCGGGCGGCGCGGCCCCCGGCATGAACGCGGCGGTGCGCGTGGCCGTGCGGCTCACGCTGGACAAAGGCCACATCCCGATGGTGGTCAAGCGCGGCTTTCGCGGGCTGATCGCCGGCGAACTGCAGGAGTATCTCTGGGAGAGCGTCTCGGGGTGGGCGCCGCAGGGCGGTTCGATCCTGGGCACCAGCCGCAAAGTGCCCGACGGCCGCGACCTGTATGCGGTGGCGCGCACGCTGGAGGAGCACAAGATTGACGCCATCCTCATGATCGGGGGGTGGAACGGCTATGAGGCCGCCTACCAGTTGGTCAAGGCGCGTAACACGTTTCCGTCCTTCAGCATCCCCATCGTCTGTGTCCCCGCGACCATCAACAACAACATCCCCGCCGCCGAATACAGCATCGGGACCGATACGGCGCTTAACAGCATTACCGAGGTGGTGGACAAGATCAAGCAGTCGGCGGTGGCGGCGAGCCGCGTCTTCGTGGTCGAGGTCATGGGGCGCTATTGCGGCTATCTGGCGCTGATGAGCGCGTTGGCGACCGGGGCCGAGCGCGCCTATTTGCATGAGGAGGGGGTGCGCCTAGCGGACCTGGAGCAGGATATTCAGATGCTGCGTGACGGGTTCACGCACGGCAAGCGGTTGGGGCTGATGATCCGCAACGAGCAGGCCAACTCGCTGTATACAACCCAGTTCCTGGCCGCGCTCTTTGAGGAGGAAGGCGGCGACCTCTTCGACGTGCGGATCTCCGTGCTGGGGCACTTGCAGCAGGGCGGCGACCCGCAGCCCTTTGACCGCATCCTGGCGGCGCGGATGGCTACGCGTGCGGTGGAGTTCATCGAGCAGAGCGTGGAGAACGGCGAAAGCGAGACCGCAGCGGCCGCGTTGGGCCAGGTGGGGGGCGAACTGCGGGTGACGCCGCTGGACGAGATCATGCGCATGGCCGACGAAAAGCTGCAACGACCCAAGCAACAGTGGTGGATGAACCTGCGCCCGGTCGCCCGGATGATGTCGCAGCGTAGCTCGTAAACTGGCCGATAGGCTAGGGTGAGCGTCGAGAAACGTGCTATACTTATGTATTGGATTGGTCACACTTTGTCGGATTCGTTGGCGGTTGTATGACCGCTAACACTCATATAAATGACTGTAAGGAGTTATCACAATGCGTATCGGAATTTTGACCGGCGGCGGTGACGTCCCCGGGCTGAATCCCTGTATGAAGGCAGTGGTGTACCGCGCCGTGGATGAGGGGCATGAAGTGATCGGCATTCGGCGCGGGTGGGGCGGCTTGCTGGAACTCAACCGCGACGACGCCGAGAGCGTCGGCAAGCACACGCTGCGGTTGGACAAAAACGTTGTGCGCACGATCGACCGCACGGGCGGCACGTTCCTGCATACCTCGCGCACCAACCCGAGCAAGGTCAAGGCCAAGGACGTGCCGGACTTTCTGCGCGACCCGGAGCATCCTGATGCCGAAGCCAAGGACGACCGGCTGCGGGACTTCACGCCACATGTGCTCAAGAACCTGGAATTCCTCGGCATCGACCGGCTCATCCCCATCGGCGGCGACGACACCCTGAGCTATGGCGAACGGCTGCACAGCGAGGGCTTTCCGGTCATCGCCATCCCCAAGACGATGGATAACGACGTCTACGGCACGGACTACTGCATCGGGTTCAGCACGGCCGTGACGCGCAGTGTGCAGTTTATTCACCAGTTGCGGACTAGCACCGGGTCGCATGAGCGGATCGCGGTAGTGGAGTTGTTTGGCCGCAATTCGGGCGAGACTAGCTTGATCAGCTCCTATCTGGCGGGCGTGGACCGGGCCATCATCTCCGAAGTGCCCTTCGACCCCGAACGGCTGGCCGACTTGGTCATGCGGGACAAGAGATCGAACCCCAGCAACTACGCCATGGTGACCATCAGCGAAGGCGCGCACATGGTCGGCGGCAAGATCATCCAGTACGGTGAACAGGATTCCTACGGCCACCAGAAGTTGGGCGGCATCGGCATGATCACCGGCGAAGCGCTGCAGAAGATCACCGGGCAGAGCATCATCAATCAGCAGTTGTCCTATTTGATGCGGTCGGGCGCGCCGGACGCGTTGGACCTCATGTGTGCGGTGAATTACGCCAACCTGGCAATGGATTTGATTACGTCGGGCGCGAGCGGCCGCATGGTGGCGCTACGCGACGGCACCTATACGCATATTCCCATGAGCACAGTGACCAGTGGCCTCAAGCGCGTAGACGTTGACGAACTCTACGATGTCAAAGAGTATCGGCCTAAGGTCCGCAACGTGCTCGGCAAGCCCATGTTCCTCTACTAATCCTCGTTCGAAAGGACGCTAACGATGATTCACGAATCTGTATATGAACTGCGTAAGACGTTGGTGGGTAGCCTGGGCGTCGCCCACGGTAAGGTTGAGGTCCTGGACGCCGAGAAGCTGCGCCGTGAGGACATCGACACCCTGGTGCGCGATGCGGTCTTTGGCGCGGAGCCGGTCAAGTCGTTCGCCCGCTGGCTGATCTGGGAAGCGGGCCAAGCGGTGGGCGCGCGGCCGGGCAGCATTCACGACTTCTACATCGCCCGCGGGACCGGGCAGTGGAAAGACCGCACCGTCCCCGCCATGAATATCCGCTTCACCACCTACGACACGGGCCGCGCGGCCCTGCGTGCGGCGGTGAAGTCCAACGCGGGCGCGATCATCTTTGAGATCGCGCGCAGCGAAATGAGCTACACCGATCAGAAGCCGATTGAGTTTACGACCTGTCTGATCGCCGCCGCCATCAAGGAAGGCTTCCGCGGGCCGATCTTTGTCCAGGGCGACCACTTCCAGGTGAAGGCGTCCACGTATAAGAAGAACCCGGACGGCGCGATCAAGGAAGTCAAGGACCTGATCGCCGAGGCCGTGCCCGCCGGTTTCTGGAACATCGACATTGACACGAGCACGCTGGTTACGCTGGAGCCGCCGACGCTGGACGAGCAGCAGCAGCACAACTATCTGCGCTCGGCGGAACTGACCAAGTTCGTGCGCGACCTGGAACCCGCGGGCGTGACCATTAGCTTGGGCGGCGAGATCGGCGAGGTGGGCGAGAAGAACTCCACGCCCGAAGAGCTGGACGCCTATATCGGCGGCTACCAGAAGGCGCTGGCGGCGATGGGCGGCGATCTGGCCGGCCTGAGCAAGATCAGCGTGCAGACGGGCACCAGCCACGGCGGGATCGTGCTGCCGGACGGTACCATCGCCAAGGTGGCGGTGGACTTTGATACGCTCAAGGTGCTGGGCGAGCGCGCCCGCTATCACGGGTCGGGCGGCGCGGTACAGCACGGCGCGAGCACGC
>CAYJQA010000010.1:0-3301 GCA_964372065.1 uncultured Litorilinea sp. | reverse complement strand
GAGCGCGCCCGCTATCACGGGTCGGGCGGCGCGGTACAGCACGGCGCGAGCACGCTGCCGGCCGAGTACTTCGACCACTTCCCCGCCGTGCAGACGCTGGAGATCCACCTGGCGACCGGCTTCCAGAACTTGTACATGGACCATGCGGCGTTCCCCGGCGAGTTGCGCGACCGCATCTATCGCTTCTTGGACCATCACAACGCGGACGAGCGCAAGCCGACGCAGACCGATGCTCAGTTCTACTACAGCACGCGCAAGAAGGCCATCGGCCCGTTCAAGCCCGAGATGTGGGCGCTGGGGATGGACGAGAAGACCGCGCTGTATGCGGCGCTGGAAGCACAGTTCAAGTTCTTCTATGAGAAGCTGAACGTGGTCAACACGCGCAGCCTGGTAGACAGCATCGTCAAGCCGGTGGAGTATCACCAGCCCATGCCGGAATCGGCGCGGGCGGCGGGCGACGATCTGGGGTTGGCGGACTAAGCCGTTGCCCATGCAGGGGATGCTTCGGCTTATGGCCTTAGCATGACAGCCGGGTCAAGGATCTGGGCGAAGTCGCGGAGAAGGTAACGATCGGGGCCGGGGACGCAAGTCTCCGGCCCTTGCTATTGGTCCGTGGCAACCAGCGTGATGTACAGGGAATAGCGCGGGGGATCGGTGCGGGCGCGGGCTTGGCCGGAATCGGATGAGACTTGCAGCGACGAGGTATCCACGGTGACGAAATCGCTGCCGTGCAGCCGGCGCAGTTCGTGGATCATGTCGTTGTCCCAACGCTCGTCGGGCGCGCCGGAGATGTACCAGGGTGAGCCGTTATCGGCGAGGATGAGGCCGTACCGCTGCATGGCAACCAGGATTACCCGCACCGGCGGCGAAAAGGTGGACAGGTCCAGGTCGCCGCGCAGGCGGAAACGCACGCCCATGGGCGGATAGGCGGGGTCGGTGATGTCTGAGGCGAAGTGGCGCGCGGGCCAGACATAGGCGCGCTGCGTTTCGGGCGCGGTAACGCGCAGCGCGTGCGTGATCGCACCGAATGCGACTTCCTCATAGCGGACCAACCCCGGCAGGATGGGCAGCCCCGCGGCGTCGGCGGACGTCCAGCCGGCCGGACGCAGCGCGTGGCTGTGCAAGTCGTAGACGGCGGCGGAGGCGGCCTCCCAGCCGTTATCCTCGCCGGGAAAGGCGCGGTACAACTCGTAGAGGCGGCACGTGCCTTGCTGGAGCACCAACACATGCCGGTCGCCACGGGCGTCGGGGCCGCCTTCGATGGGCGCGTTGGGCGGGACGGGGTAGGGGCCGGGGTCGCTCTCGTCGCCATAATCCGTGAATTCGATGGCGACCGGTGGCTGGCCCGCCGGGACGACGACAAAGGGGATGCCGATGGGACCGCCCTCCCACAGACCGGCGCCAAAATCCCCGTTCACGTAGTCGTCCAGGCCCAGGCCCAGGGCCGCGACATAGTCGGCAGAGCGTGGATGCACCGGCAGCGTGTCGATGCGGGTGTTCCAGATGTTGTCGGCGGGGAAGATGGGACAGCCGCCCAACGCCGGTTGGGCGTGGGCGACGGCAGGTAGGGCGATGAGCGACAGCAGCAGCAGCGTAAGCTGCGCGGGGAGACGCCTCATGCGGGGTCGGGGTGTACGCCGGCCATCAACAGACCCAACTGCTCGGCGGTGGCGGCGTCCCGGTCCACGATAGCCATGATGCGCCCCTCGTAGATCACGGCGATGCGGTCGGCGAGCGCCAACACCTCGTCCAGGTCTTCGGAGATGAGCAGCGTTGCCGTGCCGCGGCCGCGCTGGTCCAGCAAGCGCTGATGGATATACTCGGTTGCGCCGATGTCCACGCCGCGGGTCGGCTGGGCGGCGATCAGGACCTGCGGCTCGCGCGCTAACTCCCGCGCCAGGATGAGCTTTTGGATATTGCCGCCGGAGAGGCTGCGGACGGGCGTGTCGATGGTGGGCGTCTTGACGCGAAACTGGTCGACCAGGCGGCGGCTTTGGCGGGCGACCGCGCCGAAGTCGATAAAGAGACCGTTGCTGTAGGGGCGGCGGGTATGGTCCTGCAGGATCAGGTTCTCGGCAACGGTGAACTCCTGGATCACGCCGTCGTCCATGCGCTCTTCGGGAATGTAGCCCAGCCCGGACGCGGTGCGGCGGGCGGGCGACCAGGCGGTGACGGTGTGGCCCGCCATCTCAACTGCGCCGCCGGTCAGGGGCCGCAGCCCGGCGATGACTTCCGCCAATTCGCGCTGTCCGTTGCCGCTGACCCCGGCCAGGCCCAGAATCTCACCGGCGGCGATGCTGAGGCTGACGCTGCGCAGCGCGGGCTGGCCGGTGACGCCGTTGGCCGAGACATCGGCCAGGACCAAGCGCGGTGCGCCTAGCGCCACCGGGGCGTGGGCGCGGGAGAGCAGCACGTCGCGGCCCACCATCATGCGCGCTAGTTGGGGGCGGGTGACGCCTGCCCGCGGCAGGCTGCCCACCAGCCGCCCTTCGCGCAGGACGGTGATGCGGTCGGCCAGCGCCAATACTTCGTGTAGTTTGTGCGAGATAAAGATGAGACTGTGCCCTTCACTTGCCATGCGGCGCAGCGTGGCGAACAACTCGTCCACTTCCTGCGGGGTAAGCACCGCGGTCGGCTCGTCCAGGATCAGCAGATCGGCCCCGCGGCAGAGCGCCTTGATGACTTCCACGCGCTGGCGCTCGCCGACCGAGAGCGTCCACACGGGCGCGCGCGGGTCGACCTGGATGCTGTAGTCGCGCGACAGGGCGCGGATGCGCTCCTCGACGACGGGCAAATCGAGCACCGGGCCGCGACTGGAGGGCAGGCCGAGCGCGACGTTTTCCGCCACGGTGAGCGTGTCCACCAGCATGAAGTGCTGATGCACCATGCCGATGCCCTGGCCGATGGCCGCGACGGGCGAATGGATACGCGCCGCCTCCCCGTTCAGCCGGATCTCGCCTTCGTCCGGCAGATAGAGGCCGTAGAGAATCTTCATCAGGGTGGATTTGCCCGCGCCGTTCTCGCCGAGCAGCGCGTGAATCTCGCCGGCGCGGACGTCAAAGGCGACGTTATCGCAGGCGAGCACCCCGGGAAAGCGTTTGACGATCCCGGTCATCTCCAGGGTGTGGACTTTACGGTTGGGGAAGGCAGTGGCGTCTGGCATGGCAACTAGGGATGAGGTCCAGGCCACCTTGCGATGGCCTGGACCGTGTGGATGGGCCGCTTATTCGGGCAGCGGGACGATGGAACCGTCGATGATGCCCTGGATGGCTGCATCGGCCGCGGCCTTGACGTCGTCGGG
>CAYJQA010000009.1:3822-26865 GCA_964372065.1 uncultured Litorilinea sp. | reverse complement strand
GCGGACTGCAACGCATCGCGACGCATATCGCGCAGTTCGCTCAACAACCCGTCTTGTTCCTGCGCGAGGACGGGCAGGTCGCCGCGGACGCGGGCCTGGAAGCCATGCCGCTGGCGCAGCGTCACCACGTCCTAGCTGCCCTGCCCAATATCATGGCGCTGCGTAGTTGGGCGGTCACCCATCCTCCTGTCAAGCTCAGCCAAGCCACCGGCATCCTGCTCACCGCCGCGACCACCGGCGACAACGGCGCGCCGCCTTTTCGTGAGGTCGTCGTCGCGCCCGTCGTGGCTACCGATTCAGCGCGGGGCTACTGCCTGCTATTGCGCAGCCCGACCGGCCCCATCGGCGAGCTGTCGGCGGTCGAGGAAATCGCAGCCATCCAGGGTGCGAGCGCCGCGGCGCTCGAATGGGCCAAACAGAATGCCGTCGATATCGCCGAAGAGCGCATGCGCGCCACCTTCCTGGACGAGTTGCTCGCCAGCGAAATCGCCGACGAGCAGGCCTGGATTCAGCGCGGCGCCTCGCTCAAATACGACCTCGCGCTGCCCCATGTCGCGTGGGTCGTGGAGGCGCGCGCGGTACCGGCCTGGCCTGCGCCCTTGCTCCGCTTTCTAGAAACTATCGACGTGGACGCGCCCATCAGCCGCCGCGACGAGGGTCATATTCTCTTTTGGCCGATTGCCAATCCCAAGAGCGGGCGCGAGCTAAAGGTCATCGCCAGCACCTTCGTTAGTCAGTTGATTGCCAAACACCCCATGGCTCAGGTGGTCATCGGCATTGGACGGCCTGCGGTCGGCCCCGCCAAATGGATTCAGAGCCTCCAGCAGGCGCGTGAGAGTTGGCGGCTTGGCAAGGAGTGGAAGGGGTCGCCCGTCACCTATTTTGGTGACTTGGGCCTCTACCAGTTGCTTACCGCGCTCAGCACCAACCCGGAGGCCGCGCGCTTCTTCCGCAAGACCCTGGGACGGCTCATCACACACGACGATAATCGCAACGCCGAGCTTGTCGACACGCTCGACGCCTACTTCGCCTGTCACGGCAATCTCAGCCAAACCGCGGGCCGGCTCCACATTCACCGCAACACATTGACCTACCGGCTGGAGCGTATCGCCGCTATCACCCAACTGGACCTGGACGATCCCGACGCGCGTTTCTCCCTCCAACTTGCGCTCAAGCTGCGCCCGGTAATCAAGTGATGCCCAGACTCTCAATCCTTTGGTGGTTTCCACTCGTGCTGCTGGCGCTGTGGCTGTCCGCTGCCCCCGTTGCCGCGGCCGAACCGGACTTTGCGCCAGGCCTCTATCGCGTCTACTTTGCCGGCTGGGACGACTTGGTGGGTCTTGCCGGGCAACTGGACGTCTGGGAAGTCGACCATGCGGGCGGCTTTCTGGTCGCGCCGCTGAACGCCGCCGAAGCCGCCACCCTCGGCGCAACCCACCGGCTAGAGGCCACCACTTCGCCCGACTGGGCGATCGTCCAGACTGCTCAAGCCGCCGGCGGCATCACCGACTATGCCTGCTACCGCACGCTGGCCGAGTCCTACGCCCGGATGAATCGTCTAGCGCAGGATCATCCCGACCTAGCGTATGTGGTGGATATTGGCGACACCTGGGACAAAGTCACACCCGGCGGCCCCAGCGGGTATGACATGAAGGTGCTGGTCGTCACCAGCCAAGTCGTTTCCGGCCCCAAGCCGCGCTTCTTCCTCATGGCGGCGATCCATGCCAGAGAACTGGTCACCAGCGAGACCGCGCTCCGCTTCGCCGAGAAGCTGCTGGCCGGTTACGGCACGGACCCGAACGCCACCTGGCTCCTCGACCACGCCGAGTTGCACGTCCTGGTGGCTTCCAACCCCGATGGACGTGTCCGGGCGGAACAAGGATCGCTCTGGCGCAAGAACACCAATGATACGGATGCGTGTTCCGCTGACTTTCCCCCCTCCTACACCTATGGCGTCGACCTGAACCGCAACTTCGATTATGGTTGGCACAGTTGCCCTGGTTGTTCCAGCGGCGACTCCTGCGCCCAGATCTATCGTGGATCGAGCGCCGCTTCCGAGCCGGAAACCCAGGCCATGCAAAGCTATCTGCGGACGATCTTCGCCGACGCCCGCAGCGCCGATGGCCCCGCCCCGGACGATACTCCCGGCCTGCTCATCACGCTGCACAGCTACGGCCGGCTCGTCCTCTATCCCTGGGGCATGACCACCACGCCCGCGCCCAATGCAGAAGGGCTGGCCGCTTTGGGCGTGCGGTTTGCCGACATCCTCGGCTATCGTGCGTGTCAGGCCGGCGGCGTCGGCTGTCTCTATCAGACTGACGGATCTACCGATGATTGGCTTTACGGCGAGTTGGGCGTCGCGGCCTACACCTTTGAGATGGGAACGTCCTTCTTCCAAGATTGCGCCACCTTCGAGGCGTCCATCGCGCCCGACACGCTGGCCGCGCTGGACTATGCGTTCCGGGTCGCCGCTCTGCCGTACCAGCAGCCCCAGGGGCCGCACTTCACCGATCTGCGGGTGACCCCGGCTACCGTGGCCGCGGGCGATCCGTTCACGGTGTCGCTGCGCCTCGCGCAGCCTGCCGCCGCCGTGCGCCTGTCCTTTGGCGAGCCACCCTGGCTGCCCGCCGCTCAGCCCATCAGCATCGCCGCGCCGACGCCCGGCGCGGCGGGTGTCATCACGCTTACCGTCGCCCATGCGACCGACCAACTGCCGTTTGGCTCCACCTTGCTCTTCGCCCAGGCGCAGACCTCGCAAACCCTTGCCGGTCCCGCGGCCGCCCAGTTCATCACGGTCACGCGCGCCAGTGCGTTCCGAGTGACCGTAGCCCCCCAAGCGCGCACCGTCTATGCCGGCGACGCTGCCCTCTTTCGCGTCACCGTGACCAATACCGGCGCGATCACGGCAACATACGTCTTTTCGTCCTCGGCGGAGTGGCCCGTCGACGTCACGCCGGTCACGCCGACCGTCGTCGGCCCGTACGGCAAGGCGGTCGTCGATCTGACGGTGACGCCCCCGCGCGGAACGGCCGGCGCAGTTGCGCCAGCCGTCGTCGATACCTGTATGGTGGGGCCGGAACCGGACTGCATCCGAGCCACGACCGTTGTGTCGGTGAAAACACGACGGGTTATCCTGCCCATCATCGGCCTGTCACGCGCCGTCACGCCCTAGGCGGCTAGGTCGCGAGCAGCGCTGCCAGCTCATCATCGTCGAGCTGCCGCCGCGGCTGGATCACCCGGCGCTTGCGCAGCATCCGCCCCAGCCCACGGAGGCCGGCGATCTGCCCGCGCAGCCGCGCCCGCGCCTCCGCCCCTCGCCAACTCCGCAGCGCATCCAGCGCAATCCGCGCCTGGCTGGCCGCGACCCGCGGCAGTAGGCGAATCAGCAACTTTCTCGGCATGTTCTTGGCGATCAGCCAAACTGTATTGCGGCCCACATAATAACTGGCAAGTGTGCCCCCGGCCGTGGCGGTCAACTGATGGTAGACCCGTGCATCGGGCACAAAGACCGCCCGCGCCCCGGCCAGCCGCGCCCGCAGGGCAAAGTCCGCATCCTCCACGTACATCCAGAAGTCGCCGTCAAACCCGCCCAAGTGCTGCCACAGGTCGCGCCGGTAGCCCACCGCGCCGCCGCAGCCGCCAAAGACGTCCGTGAGCGCGTCGTACTGGCCGCGATCCTCTTCCCAGACGCCGCGATTTCTGGGCACGCCGTCAACGCCCAGCAGATCGCCCGCCGAGTGCAGGACGGTCCGCCGGTCGAACAGCAGCAGCTTCGACGCGTAGATCGCAGCCTCCGGGTGCTCACACACGGCCTTGGCCAGCGCCGCGGTCCAATCCGGCTCCGGCTCAGTGTCGCTGTTCAGCAGCACGATGACCTTGCCGCGCGCGATATCCGCCCCACGGTTGCAGGACGCCACAAAGCCCTCGTTGCGCCGGTTCACGACCAGCCGCACGGTCGGGTGCGTCGCCTCGAGCCACGCCACGGACTCGTCCGTGCTCGCATCGTCCACCACGATCACCTCGAAGTCGCCAAACGTCTGGCGTTCCAGCGCCGCCAAGACGGTCGGCAGATGCCGCATCCCGTTATAGTTGGGGATCAGCACCGACAGGAACGGCCCGGTCACCGCGCGCAGCGGGGCACGCTCACGCTCCTGGCGCGCCTGGAAATCGTCCGGCGCGGCGCGGAACGCATCGATGTTCAGCGCGATCTGGTGACGCATCACCACGCGATTGCCTTCGCGCAGGTCGCCATAGGTGGCGTCTTCGACTAGCGGATTTTGCCCTGCCCCTTTGCGGTCGGCCTCCAGGCGCGACTTCGCCTGACGCACCTGCGCGGCGCGTGCCTCCGCCGACTTGCCGGACACCGGCTTATCCCCGTTGGGTTGGTGCACAGTCGTCTCTTCAGTCATGCATCACCGTTTCAACTAGCGCGCCCCGCCACCCGGCACGCGATATCGATCACTCTCGACGTGCAGCGCCGCGGCGAGCGCGTCTTCCCACGGCCGCAGCACAATCCCCAACGCCGCGGCGGCCTGGTTAGCCAACACGGCATGATGCGGCGGCGGCGCCGGCCGCGGCCACTGGTCCAGCTTTATCGGCGCGAGCGGCACGTGCCCGCGTCCGGTCGCTTCCAGTACTGCCTTCGCCCACGCATAGCGACTCGTCTGCCCGCTGTTCACCAAGTGATAGACGCCATAGCGCCGCGTCTCCAGCAAAGCGGTCAGCGCCTCGGCCACATCCGGCGCATAGGTCGGGTTGCCGATTTCGTCGTCGACCACGCGCAGCGACTGGTGACGGTCGGCGGCGGCGACCATTTTGGCCGGAAAATGATTCCCGCCCGGACCATACAGCCAGGCGACGCGCACGATGTACAGCCTGTCCAGCCGCCGCGCCGCGGCCGCTTCTCCGGCCAGTTTGCTGCGCGCATAGACGCTGCGCGGGGCCGGCTGGTCATACTCGTAATAGACGACGCCGGGCACGCCTGCAAAAATCTCGTTCGTGCTGAACTGGACCAGTGCCGCTCCACAAGCCGCGCTGCCTTCCGCCAAGTAGAGCGGTCCTAGGCTGTTGGCGGCAAAGGCGGCATCCGGTTGGCTCTCGGCGGCGTCCACCTGGGTCCACGCCGCGCAGTTGATCACCACATCTGGCTGCAGCGCGGCGACGGCTTCCGCAACGCGCGGATCGGTGATGTCGTGGTCACGGCCGCCCCACGCCGTGATGTGCGCACCCGGGCGCGCGCCAAAGGCGCCCATCAGCGCCCGCCCCAGTTGCCCGTTGGCCCCAACAATCAACAGGTGCATGGCAGGTTATCCACGCCGAAGAAACATGTTGCGACCCGGAATCTCAATTCGTCCCTCCGCGCGATCAAGGATTGGCGAGATCAACGGCACAAAACGCACCGGCCCCAGCGACCGCCTGAGCATCCGGCGATCGCGTTTTTCCAGCCGCCACAAGACCTGTCCGTTCGGTGGCATGCCCACCGGAATCACCATGCGTCCGGCGTCGGCCAACTGCGCCCACAGCGGCTCCGGCACCGCCGACGCCGCGGCCGTGACCACGATCGCCGTAAACGGCGCGGCCTCGACCCATCCCGCGGCCCCGTCGCCGACCCGCAGATGCGGCGCATACCCCAGCCGCGCCAGCGTCACCGCGGCCCGTTCGGAGAGGGCGGCAAATCGTTCGATCGACCACACCATCCGGCCCGCCTCATCTTCCGCCGACCGCGTCAACTCGCACAAGATCGCCGTTTGGAAGCCCGAACCGGTGCCGATCTCCAAGACCCTATCGCCGGGCTGCAGACGCAGCGCCTGGGTCATCAACGCCACCACAAACGGCTGGCTGATGGTTTGGCCTTGTCCGATGGGCAGCGGCTCATCGCAGTTCGCCCACGGCCGCATCCCGGCCTCGACAAACTCGCCGCGGTCCACCCGCCGGAACGCATCCCGCACTCTGGCGTCGTATATCTCCGGCCAACCTTCATCCCAGGGGCGTTCCTGCCGGTGCACGCGTCACCTATGTCCCCCCGCCTCGTTACGCAACCGACGACCGTGGCTATTGTAGCATACCGGCAAAGCTGCCGGGAAAGCCGTCACTCCCGTTCGAGTTCTGCCAGCACCAGTTCCGGCAGACAATGGCGAAATGGCCCCAAATCGATAAAGCCGACATGACCCCCGTGCCGCAGCAGCTTGATCTGTACGGCGCTGCTCGTTTTCAGCCCCGCAAACTTGCTCGCGTCGATCACAGGGTCGTCTTCGGCGCTCAGGATCGTCGTGGGGACTTCCACATCTTCCAGCATGGTCGGCCCGACGGCATAGTGGGCAAAGTAGTCGTCGGCGTCAGCAAAGGCCGTGTACCGGCGCACCAGCCACTCTGTCATGGCGCGCAGCGACCACAGCCGCAGCGCGCCGCGGAAGTCATACAGGTCGGCATGGCGCACCTGCTTCGCTGCCAGTGACCGGCTCCAGTTGCGCCGGAAATAGAAATGGATGGTCGGGTTCGCATCGGCCAGGTCGCTTGCGCCACCCGGATCGATCGCCGGGCTGATCGCGATCACGCGGCGCAAATTGGCAATGGGATAGTCGCCCTGCAGCGCGGCCAGTCGTAGCACGAAATTGCCGCCCATCGACGGCCCCATGAGATAGACCGGCGCACCGCGCGCCAGCAGGGCGCCTTGTTGAACGGCATACGCCGCCTCGCGCACCAACGTCCCCAGAAAGATGCCGCGATTCAGACAGTAGGGGTCCACGTGCAGCCCCGGCCCGTGGTCGCGCAGGTTCAGCCGCAGCATTTCGTAGCCCGCGGCCGTTAACGCCTCCGCCAAGATCAGATTGTAGACCGAGTGGCTGCTCCCCTCCCAGCCGTGGAGCGAGATCACCAGCCCACGCGTCGGCTCGTCGCCCTGCCGTGGCGAGTAGTAGGCGAGTAACCGCACCCGGTCATCAAGTCCCATCTCGTCCGGCCCGCCATCCAGGAGCACGGGCTGCTCACGCTGCGTGACGACGTTGACTGAGCCGGGGCGGGCAACCGACAGGACCGTCTGCAACATGGGCGGTCGGACAAGCGGGTGCGGGACGAACTCGCCGGCATCTTCCCGTTCTCGCGCGCGTACTGCATCGCCTGCGGGACTCGCTTGCACGCTCACAAATCGCTCCTTTTCTCCACACCGCGGCCATGCCCGCTGCGCCCCTGGTTGGGCGCGCCGGCAACTTGGTCCTTTGCCCACCTCTCGCGCTTGGTGTACCCTATGGACAGACCAGCGCGACCGCGGAGCCATGCCATGCCCTTCACCCTTGTCGAACATGCCGACTACCTTGTGACCATGGACGACGCGCGCCGCGAATTGCGCGACGCCACCATCGTCTTACAAGATCATATCATCGTATGGATCGGTCTTGCCAAGGACACGCCCCGCCATTTCGACGCCGCCGCCGACCGCCGCGTCAGCGCCCGCGGCAAGGTCGTGCTCCCCGGCTTGGTCAACACGCACCATCACTTCTATCAAACCCTCACGCGCGTGATCCCCGCCGCCCAAGACGCCGTGCTCTTCGACTGGCTCAAGACACTCTACCCTATCTGGGCCGAGTTGCTCCCCGACGATGTGCGCATCAGCACCCAGTTGGCGCTGGTGGAGCTGCTATTGAGCGGGTGCACGACCAGCAGCGACCACCATTACCTCTGGCCCAATGGCTGCCGTCTGGACGATCAATTTGAGGCTGCCGCCGAGGTAGGCGTCCGCTTTCACGGGGCGCGCGGCAGCATGAGCTTGGGCGAGAGCCAGGGCGGTCTGCCGCCGGACCGCGTGACCGAGAGCGAAGCGGCCATTCTCCACGACAGCCGCCGCGTGGTGGAAACCTATCACGACGCCGACCGCTATGCCCTGCGCCGGGTCGTGTTGGCCCCGTGCAGCCCCTTCAGCGTGACGTCCGACCTCATGGCCGAGAGCGCCGCCCTCGCCCGCAGCTTTGGCCGGGGCGTGCGTCTGCATACCCACCTGGCCGAGACACGCGATGAAGAGGACTTTTGTCTGGCGCGTTTTGGCGCGCGCCCGGTGGACTACGCCGAATCCCTGGGCTGGCTGGACGCCGACGTCTGGCACGCCCATTGCGTCCACATCAGCGACCGCGACATCGGCCTGTTTGCCGCCGCCCACACCGGCGTGGCCCACTGCCCGACCAGCAACATGCGCCTGGCCAGCGGCATCGCGCCGGTGCGCGCCATGCTGGACGCCAGCGTCCATGTCGGTTTGGGCGTAGACGGCTCCGCCAGCAACGACGGCGGTCATCTCCTCGCCGAAGCGCGCCAGGCCATGCTGCTCCAGCGCGTCCAGGGCGACCCGCGCGCCCTCTCGGCGCGCCAATCGCTGGAACTGGCGACGCGCGGCGGCGCGGCGGTGCTTGGTCGCGATGACATCGGCGCGCTCGCGCCCGGCATGGCGGCGGACCTGATCGCCTTCGACCTGTCGGCGCTCGCGCTGTCCGGCGCGGCGATCCATGATCCCGTTGCCGCGCTCGTCTTCTGCCAACCGCAGAATGTGGACCTCGCCATCGTCCACGGGCGCACCCTTGTCCAAGACGGGCAGCTAGTCCACCTGGACGCGGGCCGCTTGGTCTCCGCCCACAATCAGGCGGCGCGCCGGCTGCTCGTGCGCGCCGGCCTCGCCTAGAGCCACCCCCTATGCCCGCCACCGGCCTGGAGGTCATTCTCTCCCACGAACACACGGACTTTGACGCATTGGCGTCCATGTTCGCGGCATCGCTGATCTATCCCGATGCCCTGCCCGTGCTGCCGCGCCAGCTCAATCGCAATGTCGCCAGCTTCCTGACCCTCTACCGCAGCCGCTTCCCATTCATCACGGATCGCGACCTGCCACGCGGCGCCGTGACCCATGCCATCCTGGTCGATGCGCGCGCCGTCAACTGGGTCAAGGGCATGGATGCCCACACCACCCAGACCATCATCGACCATCACGTCAGCGACCAAGTGCCCGCACCGCACCAGCGTCTCTGGCATGCGCCCGTCGGGGCCAACACGACGCTCCTGGTCGAGAAGCTGATGGAACAGTCCACGGGCCTGTCCATGCTGCACGCCACGCTGTTGGCCCTCGGCATTCCCGAGGACACCGGCAGCCTCACCTATCCGTCCACCACCTACCGCGACGCCCGCGCGTTGAGTTGGCTGCTGGAACCGGACCGCGGCGTCAACCAGGAGGTCTTGAGCCAGTTCCTCAACCACCCCCTCAGCCTGCCCCAGCGCGAGTTGCTGCAGTCGCTCATCGACCACAGCGAGTTCGTCCAGGTCGCCGGCCATACCGTGGTCATCGCCGAAGCGCACGCCCCCGGCTTTCGCGAGGAATTGAGCGCGCTGGCCACACGGCTGCGCGACTTCCATGAGACCGACGCCATCTTTATGGTCATCGACCTGGGCGACATCATCCAAGTGGTAGCGCGCAGCACGACCGAAAACGTCGACGTGGGCAAGATTGCGGCCGAGCTGGGCGGCGGCGGCCACACGCGCGCCGCGGCCGCGCCCATCCACGATACATCCGTCGGCACGCGTGCCATCCGCGACCGCATCGTCGAGTTGCTCAATCGCCACAGCCGCGCCGCGGTGACCGTCGGCGACATCATGAGCCACGGGCGACCCCAGGCGATACCCCCGGAAATGACCGTCGACGCCGCTGCCGAACTTATGCGCCGCTACGGGCACGAGGGCTTCCCCGTCGTCCGCAAACGGCCCGACGGCAGCGAGGAGATTCTAGGCGTGCTCACCCGCCGCGAAGCCGACCGCGCGCTCAACCATGAGCTAGGCGGGCAGCCCATCAGCCGCTTCATGCGGGCGGGCGACGTGCACGTTCACCCCGAAGCCTCCGTGTCGGAACTGCGCCACATGATGATCGACAGCAGTTGGGGGCAGATTCCGGTGGTGGACGCCCAGGGGCGCATCATCGGCATTGTCACCCGCACAGACCTCATCAAGCTGTGGGATGCGGGCGAACTTCCCCAGAGCCAGGCTGAGGCCATAGGCGAGAAGCTGCAAGCGTCGCTTTCTGCCGTACAGCACGCCCTCTTGCGCTTGGTCGGCGAGGAGGTTGACGCCCTGGGCGACACGGTCTACGTCGTGGGCGGCTTTGTGCGCGATCTGCTCCTCAACGGTCGTCGGCTGGACGTGGCCGCGCTCGACATGGACATCGTTATCGAAGGCAACGCCATTGCTCTGGCCCATCGTATGCAGGCGCTTTACGGCGGCCGCGTCGTCTTGCATCGCCGCTTCAGCACGGCCAAATGGCTGCTCGACGACATGGAACAGCCCGCGGCCGTTGACCGTCTCCTGGCCGACCTGCATGTCGATGGCGCGGCGGTGGACTTACCCTCTCATCTGGATTTCGTCACCGCGCGCACCGAGTTTTACACCGCACCGACCGTCTTGCCCACCGTCGAGGACTCCAGCATCAAGCTCGATCTGCATCGCCGCGACTTCACCATCAACACCCTGGCGCTCTGCCTGAACCCCGACCGCTGGGGCGAGTTGCTCGACTTCTATGGCGGCCTCAACGACCTGCGCCAGGGCGTCGTGCGCGTGCTCCATAGCCTGAGCTTTGTCGATGACCCGACGCGCATCCTGCGCGCCGTCCGTTATGAACAGCGCTTCGGCTTCGCCATCGAGCCGCGCACCCTGGAACTGTTGCTGGATGCCGTGGCCTTGCTCGACCGTGTAACGCCCGCGCGGGTCCGCCACGAACTCGAACGCATCCTCCAGGAAGAACACCCGGAAGCTGCGCTGGCGCGCCTGGCTGACCTGGGTGTGCTGGGGCGACTGCACGCCGAGTTGGTCGTGGACGACTGGGTCCGCCATCGCTGCGCCGATCTGCGCGTGGCGCGCCACCAAAGCACGCCGGACATGACGCTGCACAACGAGCCGCTTGACCGGCTCTACTTTGGTGTGCTGGTGTATCGGCTCAGTGAGGCCGCCCATCACGCCCTGGCCGAACGCTTGGGCCTGCGCGCCGAGACGCAGCGGCTGATGCAGGGCCTGCGGCGGCTGGCCGCAGCCGAACCGGAACTGGACAGCGTCGATCTGCCGCCCAGCCGCACCGTCACCCTCCTGGATACCGTGGACGCGGCGGCGCTGGCCCTCGCGCCCGTGCTCAGCGCCGACCGGCCGCGCATGGCCGAACGATTGGCCATGTACCAGAGCACTTGGAAGGACATTCACCCAACCCTGGACGGCCATGATCTGGCCGCCATGGGCATTCCGCGCGGCCCGCTTTACGGCGACCTGCTCGCCCAACTGCGCGCCGCCCGCCTCGACGGTGTGATCAACACGCGCCACGAGGAGGTCGCCTGGGTCCGCCGCCGCGTTGCCGCGGCCCAGGACTGAGGCGCAACCGGGCAGCCCGCCGCTATTTGGTCACACGCGGCGCGGGAGTTTGGGTGCGCTTCCGCAGTTTGCTAGAATTGGACCCATGTTCGTCTACAGTAGGAGGCAACCGTGAGTCTGGCCCTGTGGCGCGATATCGCGGTGGTGTGGTTGGCGCTGTTCTGCTTCATCGGCATGGTCGTGCCGCTGGCGATCGCGTTCTTCGCCGTCAAGGGGTTCGGGATCGTCTTGGACCGCACACCTGAGTTGCTCGGCAAAGCACGCGACGTCAGTCGCCGCGTGCGCGACCAGTCTGACGCCGGCAGCCGCCAAGTCGTGACCCGCATCGAGGCCGCGCAGCGTCGCGTCCAGACTGTCGCCGGCGCGGTGCGGCGGCCGTTGGGCAGGCGCGCGCCGGACTCTCGTTAGGTCGGAGGGACCTATGTCGTACAAGACCAAGGCATTGCTGATCGGCGCCCTCGTGGGCGCGAGTTTGGGCGCGTTGTTGGCATGGACCGCCGCCGACGGCCACGACGATGCCGAGGAAGGGCATCCCCTTGCCGTGCTTGGCCCGGCTGACTATTTCCAATTGGGGATCAGCGTGCTTACCCTCGCCCGCCAGTTCGGGGCGATGCTCAAGCGCATTGCGTAGGCCCGCGCCACGCTGCGTGGCGGTCCCATGTTCGGATTCTCAGGGGCACTAAGGAGAGAATGGTGACGCAACAACTTGGCAGCGCCCAGCGCCCCCTTCGCGTGGCGATCGTTGGCGCCGGACCATCTGGCTTCTATGCCGCCGGCGGCTTGCTCCAACAAAAGGATACGCATGTATTGGTCGATATGTTCGACCGCCTCCCCGCGCCTTTCGGCCTCGTTCGCTATGGCGTGGCGCCGGACCATCAGAAGATCAAATCGGTGACCCGCGTCTATGAGCGCACCGCCGCCGACCCGCGCTTTCGTTTCTTCGGCCATGTCAGCTACGGCGCCGACATCACGCTGGCCGACCTGCATGTCTTCTATGACCAGATCGTTTTTGCCGTCGGTGCCCAGTCCGACCGCCGCCTGGGCGTCCCCGGCGAGGACCTGCGCGGCAGTCTCTCTGCCACCGAGTTTGTGGCCTGGTATAACGGCCACCCGGATTATGTCGATCTCGACGTCGATCTCAGCGTGAAGACGGTGGTCGTGGTGGGCGTCGGCAACGTGGCGATGGACGTCGCCCGTATCCTTGCCAAAACGGTGCATGAACTGAAAGTCACCGACATCACCGATCACGCGTTGGCCGCGTTGGAAGCAAGCCAGGTCGAAGACATCTACGTGGTCGCCCGCCGCGGTCCGGCGCAGGTCAAGTTCACCTATGCCGAGGTGAAGGAGTTCGGCGAGCTGGCTGACGCCGACCCCGTCGTCCTGGCCGCGGACATGGAGTTAGACCCCTTAAGCGCCGCCGAAATCGCCCAAGACACCGCGGCGCAGAAGAACCTGGAGATTCTGCGCGAATACGCCCATCGCCCGCTCAGCGGCAAGAAGCGCCGGGTTCACTTCACTTTCCTGAGTTCACCGGTGGAAATACTCGACGACGGCCAGGGCAACGTCGGCGCGGTGCGCATCGAGCGCAATGTCCTGGCAGCCAGCGACTCCGGCTACCTGAACGCCGTCGGCACGGGCGAAACCTACACGCTGCCCACTGGCATGATTCTCCGGTCTGTCGGCTACAAAGGCTCACCGCTGCCCGGTCTACCCTATGATAACCGCTCCGGTGTGATCCCCAACCGGGAAGGTCGCATCATCAACCCGCAAGCAGGCACACCGCGACCGGGCGAGTATGTCGTCGGCTGGGCCAAGCGCGGCCCCACAGGCATCATCGGCACCAACAAACCCGACGCCGTCGACACCGTGGACCGCATGTGGGAAGATGTGACCACCTTGCCGCACGCCGCCCGGCCCGAACCGGCCGCGGTGGAGCAATTCCTCAGGGAGCGCGACGTGCGCTATGTGACGCTGGCCGACTGGAAGGTGATCGACGCGCTGGAGGTCGCTGCCGGCACGACACAGAATCGCCCGCGCGTCAAGATGACCCGGATCGCTGATATGCTGGCCGCGCTCACCAATAGCATGAAGGCGGAGGCCGGTTAGCTCGTCTTAGCTTTGCGTTGACAGATTCCGAGGCAGACATGGCTCCGGCTCTTCCCCAAATCGGTTCCTATCGCCTTACTGCGAAACTCGGCGAAAGCGATCTCGCCGAGGTCTTTCGTGGCGAGGATACGCTGTTCGAGCGCGACGTCACCGTCAAGGTTCTGCGCGAGCAGGCCGCCGATGACCTGGCGTTGGTCCGCCGTTTCCTAGCGTCCGGCCGCGAAGCCATGCGGCTGCGCCACCCCAACATCGTCCGCGTTTACGATGTAGGCCAGGCCGACGGGCGCTATTTCATTGCTACGGAACTGGTGATCGGCAAGAGCCTCCACGACGAACTGGCCCGGGGCAAGGGTGCGTGGTCGTCCGAACGGGCCATCGCCCTGGCGGGCCAAGTCGCGGCGGCGCTCGACTACGCCCACGGGCTGGGGCTGGTGCATCTCAACCTGAAGCCCAGCAACATCCTGTTGGCCGACGATGGCCGGGTCCTGGTGACCGACTTTGACGGCGAGGCGTCGCCCGCGTGGGCCGGCGACCCTGACCATCCCCTGTTTAGCCGGCTCAAATCGCCCGCGTTTCTGGCCCCGGAGCAGGCGCGCGGTGATGAAGTCGTGGGGCCGTCCGCCGATGTCTACAGCCTGGCCGCGTTGACCTACACCCTCTGTGCAGGCCGCGCGCCCTTTGCTGGCCGCAATCCGTTGGGGCTGCTGCGCCAGATCGCAGAAACGCCGCCCCCGCGCGCCGATCGCGTCAACTCGACCTTGGGCCAAAACCTGGCCGACGCGCTGGCTCTGGCGCTCGCCAAGGCTCCGGACCAGCGCCAGTCCACACCGTCGGCACTGGTCCGGAGCCTGGTCGAAGGCGTCCGGCCAGTGGTCGCGGCGACCGACGAGGTCGCGCCGCTTGAGGACGAGCCGGTCGAACCGGACGAGACCGCGCCCGCCCGCGTCGCGCTGGCCGCCCACATCGAATCACCGCCCGCGCCGGCCGCGCCTCCCGAACCACGGCGACGCTTCAGTACCCCGACCCTGCCCGCCCCTGCGCTGGCGTTGCTGACCCTGGCAAGCCTGGCCGCGCTGCTCATGTTGATAGCCGCCATGCGCAGCGCTGGCGCGCTCATGGCCCGCCTGACCGATGATCCCGTCGAGCAGCCCGGTACGGTGGAGATTGCGAGGGCCGGGACACCCACCGCGGTCGCGCTGCTGCCCACGGTGACGGACGCGCCGGCCACGGCCCAGCCAACTGCGACGCCGCGTGCCGCCGCGGAGCGGCGCGCCTCGACCGCAACGGCGTTCCCCACGCCCACCGCAGTGCGATCACCGACGCCCACGCGGGCAGTCTCCGCGCCGCAGGTCCAGCAGGGTCTGATGGCCGTCGCGGGCAGACATGTCCGCATGGTCGAGTTGGTGACGCCTCCGCCCACTGCCGGCGCCGCGGCGTCGGCCACGCCATTGCCCACCGCGTCACCCACCGCGACGGATACGCCGACCACCGCGCCGACTGCCACGCCCATCCCCACCCAGACCCCGGCCGGGTCACTGGACGACTATTCCCTGGTCGGGCGCATCGCCTATGTCCAGTGGAATGCCCACAGCGACCGGCCCGATGTCTACATCTGGGACACCAAGCAGCGGGCCAGCGGTGCGCCGCTGCCCAGTTATCGCCAGCCCGACTTTGGTCCACACGGGCTACTGATTGCCAACGCCGAAGGAGCGGGACGCGACAACCTCGTCCAGATGGGCTGGTTGGGCGAAAACGCCGCCATCGTCAGCGCCCACCCCGAAGACGCCCACCCCCACTGGTCGCCGGACGGCAAGCTGGTCGTCTTTGACTCGGCCCACATGGGCGACCGCCAGCACCGCATCTATCTGCAAGACGACCTCTCCCGGCGCGACGAACGTCCCCCCATGATGTACTTGGCATGGGAGTTGTTCGGTCGCTACCCCGTCTTCCTGGGGACCGGTCAGATCGCCTACAACGGCTGCAATTACTGGGCGTCGGGCAGCGTGTGCGGCATCTATGTCGTGGACACGCTGGGCGGCATGCCGGTCTCGGCGACCGGATGGCCCAACGACGTCCCCACGGACAACCTGGGCGCGCGCGTGCTGTTCATGTCCGACCGCGGCGGCAACTGGGATGTGTTTAGCGCCAGCGCCGACGGCGCCGATTTGCGCCAGTTGACCAGCGCCCCCGGCATCGACGGCCTGGCCACGGCATCGCCCGATGGCCGCGCCGTGGCGTTCCTCAGCAACCGCGATGGCCGCTGGTCGATCTACGTCATGCGACCGGACGGCGACGCCGTGACCAAGCTCTTCGACTTGCCGCTTGGCTTTGGCCGTGATGAGTACGATTGGTTTCAGGAACGGTTAAGCTGGGGCTATTAGCCGAATCGCCTGCCTACAGGCGGACCCAGGCCTGCTCGCGTGCGCTGCGGCGCGCCGCGTCAAGTCCTCGCTGCACCGCCAGGCCATCGTAGAACGTGGCCGCATCGGGCAGGTCCGGCGCATCGCTGCCCAACGCCGCGGCCAGCGCGCGACCAAAATAGTAGCACCCGACCGTGAACGGACTCCGGCTTCGCAGCGCCGACAGGTCCACCGCCTCACCCGGCAGCGGCAGTCGCTGCCACTCGCCCTCGGGGTAGGCCGCGCCCTGCATCCCCCACAGCGTGTCATCCTCGTCGATCCTGAGCGCGCCGGTCGTCCCCACCACTAGCACCGTCATGCCCTTCCCGCCGGGACGCAGGGCGCTGATCTCAACGCGCCCTTGCACGCCGCCGCCAAACTGCAACTGGAAATAGGCGGCGTCATCCGCGGTCACCTGACGCTGGGCATTGGCCGCGGGATCGTGGCGCGCAAAGTGACCGATCTGCAGTTGGGCCGAAAGACCGTCGACGCGCCCCATCAGCCAGCGCGCCAGGTCGTATAGGTGGCTGCCAAGCGCCCCCACCATGCCGCCGCCGCGCTCCGCATCGCTTTGCCAGTCCCAGGGCTGCCGCGGGTCCAACCGGCCGGAGCCGTACCAGGTCAGATGGACGTATAGCGGGCTGCCGGTGTAGCCTTTGCGCAGCAGCCGGCGCAGGTGAGCGCGCGCCGGATTGAAGCGTAGTTCGTGGTCGATGATGGCGAGTTTGTCCGGTGCGGCCTGCGCCGCCGCCAGCATCTTCTCTACTTGGCTCGCGTTGAGCGCCGCCGGCTTCTCGCAGATAACGTGCTTGCCCGCGGCCAGCGCCGCGCTGGCGATCTCCGCGTGCAGATGCGGCGGTGTGACGATACTCACCACGTCCACCTGTGGCGACGCGATCAGTTCCTGCCAGGTGGCATAGGTTTCGGGGATCAGGTGTCTCTCCGCCACGCCCTGGGCGCGTTCCAGCCGCCTGGCGCACACGGCTTGGGCCGTCAAACCCGCCAGCCGGTAAGTTGGGATCTGGGTGCGGTCGGCCCAGCCCGCGCCGATGTAGCCGACGCGCACAGGCCGTGCGTTGATAGCGGTCATGTCATCCTCCTGTCTCTGCTGCGCTCAGGTGTCGTTTGGCGTTGAGGTCGGTATAGACATGTTCAATGGCCGGAACAATCCGCGTCCAGGTGTAATTCTCCCCCACAAACGCCCGCGCGCCAGCACCGAGCCGCGCGGCCAGCGCGCCGCCAGCGCTGCGATCTGCGACTAAGCGGAGGATAGCCGCCGCGAACGCGTGGGCCGTGTCGGCGATCAACATCTCTTGTTCGTGACGGACGCCGATGCCCTCTACGCCGAGCGACGTGCTGACGATGGGGCGCGCCGCCGCCATTGCTTCCAGCGCCTTGAAGCGCGTCCCGCCCCCGACGCGCATGGGAATCACATAGGCGTCGGCGTCCCGCAGATACGGCAGAACGTCCGGCACGGTCCCGGTAATCTCAACATGGGGCGAGGCGCGCAACACATCCAAGCGCCGGTGCGGGTTCATGCCCACAATCTGCACCAGCACCTTGGGGGCACTCGCGACAAGCCGCGGCAGAACCTCGCGGCCGAACCACAGCATGGCATCAATATTGGGCCGATAGTCCATCTTCCCGGTAAAGACCACCCGGAAGCGGTCATCGTGCGCGCCGTCCACCGTCCGCCCGGCGTAGGCGTCCAGGTCAATCCCGTTAGGCGCCACCATGATCGCCGCCGCGGGCGCGATGCGGGCCAACGCGTCGCGATCCGGCCCGCTCACCGCCAGCACGGCATCGGCGGATCGGCAGACAGCGGCCTCATAGAGCCGCAGCTTGGCCCACTGTACCAGACTGTAGGCGGCGGCATGCCAGCGTCGCGGCATGGTCAGGTCGGTCAACGCATTGCGGGCCTGGAGCAGATACTCACAGTTGTGGTCGTCGAAGACAACCGCGGTGCGCCGGCGGTCGACCGCGGCGGCATACTGTGCGAGTTCGATGCCCTCAATCTGCACCAGATCATAGTCGCCGTCCGCCAGCCACGCGCGCACGGCCCGCCACATGCCGTCCGCCTCCAGGCGGAGCGCCATGTCCGGCTTGCCCGCCAGGAGCGTGGAGCGTAGGCGTTGGCCCACGCTACGATCCGGCTGGGGCAGCGCGGCCACGCGGACACAGAGGCCGTGCAGCGGACTGTCGCTGTTGAGTATCTCGCCCGGGGCGAGAAAGCTGAGGAGGTCAATCGAATGTCGGCGCGCCAGGTGGGAGAGCAGGCCGAAGTTGCGGATCGCGGTGCCCTGCCGGGGCGGATAGGGCAACTGCGGCGTGATGAACAGGATACGCATGGCTTTGGCGCGTGGGCCTACCGGCAGCGCGCCCTACAGCCCCTTGGGCGATCGCGCCGAGGCCGTCGCTGCGTTGGCAGGGACAGGATGGCGGCTCGCATTCACCGCGCGGTAGACGTCCAGCGTCTGCCGCGCCGCCTGGTGCCAACTGAAGCACTGCGCCCGCTGCAGTCCCTTGGTCCGCAGTTCCAAATGCAGATCGTCATCCGTCAACAGCCGGTACATGGCGACGGCGATCTCTTCCCAATTCCCCGGATTCACCAGCAGCGCGGCGTCGTTGACCACCTCCGGCAAGCTGCTCACGTTGCTGACGACCGTTGGCGTCCCGCAGGCCATCGCCTCCAGCGGCGGCAGGCCAAAGCCCTCGTAGTGGGCCGGGTGAACATGCATCCGTGCCGCCACGTAGAGCTTGTGCAGGTCTTCGTCGGCGACGCGGCCCAGCAGATACGTGGACTTGCCCAGGTCCAGTTCGCGGATCAGGTCTTCCACTTCGTTGGTCAGCCAGCCGCGCCCGCCCGCAATCGCCAGCCCGGTATCGACCATACCGTAGCGACTCCGCAGATGGTGAAATGCACGCAGCAAGCCGTCTACATTCTTGCGCGGCTCGATGGTGCCGACAAACAACACAAACGAAGCCGGGAGGCCGTACTTGCGACGCACCTCCTCCCGCGTCGGCGCCAGCGGCAGCGGCGTAAACCGTTCGTCCGCCGCCTCATAGATCACGCTGACTTTGGCATGGGGCACACCAAGCTGGCCGATCAGGTCCTGCTTCGTGCTCTCGCTCGGCACGATGATGTGCCGGGCATGCCGCACCGCCCGGTCGATCTGGCTGTAATACGCCGCGCTGTCTTTTGTCAGGAAGTGCGGCCAGTGCAGAAATGCCAGGTCGTGCACGGTGATCACCGTTGGCGATGTGCTATACAGCGGCCCGATGAAGTCGGTACTGTGCAGCAGATCCAGCCGGAACCGCGCTAATTCAAGCGGCAGCAGCCACTGCTCAAGCCGGGTATGCACCGGCGAATAGAGGGTAGCCCTGCGGAAGTTCGCCTGCTCCATCAACGGAACATCGTGCGACCGATGCTGAAAGGTGATAAACTCGTCGTCAGTGTCGAGCTTCGCCAGTTCCTGCACGATGTGGTTTGTGTACCGGCTGATACCTGCCGGCTGGTGGTACATCAGGCGCGCGTCAAGGCCAATCCGCATAGGGACACTCGATGATCATACCGCAACAATTGCCAACGCCTTCCGGCGCACTTGGACTTCCGGAGGCGTTGTCGGCGAACCAGCTACCGCCCACAACCGCGGCAACCCGCGCATAACCGTCGCGGCCCACTGCGGAGGGCGCCGGGAAGCATTGGTGACATTGTACCGTCACGCCTGGCCGTGGTCAAACTACCTGCCGCAAGCGCGGAGCGCCCTCGCCGCCCCCCGGCATATCCTCGGCGGCCCCGCGAACGTTTGATGACCGGCACGCGGCAGTGTATAATCCCATCGCGCGCGTACACCATCGAGTCAAAGGTAGGCCGTCATGGACATTGCACAACTTGCCCAGTTGGTAAACTGGCTGGACGAAGAACACCGCCGCGACCGCGCCGAAATCGCGCGCCTCCAGCAGCGCATCGAAGCACAGTCGGCGGACATCGTGGAGCAGGCGCGCCGCATCCAGGAGTTGGAAGGTCGCCTGGCGGGCACGCAAGCCCACATGACCAAGTTCGGCCAGATTGAGCACGCGATCCAAAACACCAAACTCGAGTTGACCGCTATGGTGGAGCGACTCGAGGAGGGCCGCACCACCGGACAGCGCGAGTTGGAACGGGCGCGCCTGGCCGATCGCGAGATGCTCAGCCGCGAAATCAGCGAGGTCCGCAAAGAACTGCCGCGCGTCTCCCGCTTGGAAGAGGCGATCGATATCCGCTCGGTAGAAGATAACCGGCTTTCCGAACTCATCATGGGCGTGCGCAACCAAATCGGCGCGCTGGCCAAAGAGATCGAAGAACGGACGCGCCAGATTCCCTTCCTGGCCGAGCAGCGCACCAGCGACACCAAGCGCATCGCCCAGTTGCAGCAGGAAACCGTGGAGTTGTTCAAGCGCATCGAGGCGGCGTCCGGCCGCATGCCGGTCCTGGAAGAAAGCCTGCGCAAGGTAGCCGGTGACGTGGAGAAGCTGCCGCCCATGGTGGACAGCCTGCGCGAACAGCAGATCGCGTTCATGGAAAAGGTGCGCGGCACCATCGTCGACCGTGAGCAGTTGATCAACCGTTGGCAGGAATCGATCGAAGAACAGAAGGCTATGGTCACCCAGGCCTACGAGCGGGTGCAGAACTTCAGCCAGCAGATCGAAGTCGCGCGCCGCTCGGTCCACGAAATGCAGGAGTTCAAAGACCTGATCCTGCGCGAACAGAGCCAGGTGCAGGAGTTGCAGCGGTTGGCCGAAGAGCGCATCCGCCGCGATATGGACGAGTTCCGCGAGGACTTCGAAAAGAAGCGCCGCAAGGCCGATCTCCGCCAAGAACATCTGTGGTCGGAGCAGGACAAGTACAACCGTGAAGTGGTGGAACGCTTCCCGCCCATTGCCCATGACCTCAAGGTCCATGAGGCGTTGATCCAACACCTGTGGAAGCTGCAAGAGACGTATGGCAACTACTTCCTGATGACGGCCCAATCGTGGCTGGAGGGGATGCAGAACTCCACCAAGGCGCGCGATGAGAAACTGCGCTCCATCGAAGAAGAATGGCAGCGCCAGCGCCGCAACGCCGAGTTGTACGCCAACCAGGTCGGTGGCCGCCGCACCACGGGAATTGTCACCGGTGAAGGCCCCGACCAAAAGAACGGTAACGGTCGCAGTTAGCCGCGGCCGGTCCCATGCGTGTAATCGGCACCGCAGGCCACGTCGACCACGGCAAGTCGACGCTGGTCCATGCCCTCACCGGGATCGACCCGGACCGTCTAAAAGAAGAAAAACAGCGCGGAATGACCATCGATCTGGGCTTTGCCTGGATGGAGCTTCCGCCCTCTGATGTGGCCGGGCAGGCGACGAGCGTTGGCATCGTCGACGTGCCCGGCCATATTGATTTCATCAAGAACATGCTCGCCGGTGTGGGCGGGATCGACGCGGCCATCCTGGTGATTGCCGCCGATGAAGGCGTCATGCCGCAGACGCGTGAGCATCTCGCGATCCTCGACCTGCTGGCGATCCCGGCGGCGCTCGTGGCGCTGACCAAGGTCGATGCAGTGGACGACCCCGATTGGCTCGATTTGGTCGAGTTGGACATCCACGACCTCTTAGCGCAGACGCATCTCGCCAACGCCCCGGTCGTGCGTGTTTCCGCGCTCACCGGCCACGGGCTGGACACGCTGCGCCAAGCGCTCGCCCGCTTGCTGGACGCTCTCCCGCCGCGCCGCGACCGCGCCCGGCCGCGGCTCCCGATTGATCGCATCTTCACCCTTAGCGGCTTTGGCACGGTCGTCACCGGGACCCTCAGCGATGGCGCGTTTGCCGTCGGCGAGACAGTCGAGATCCTCCCCGGCGGCCAGACGGCGCGGATCCGTGGCATGCAGTCGCACCATCAGAGCGTCGGGACCGGCGCACCCGGCAGCCGCCTGGCGCTGAATCTCACCGGCATCGGTCAGGACGAGCTGCGGCGTGGAGCCGTCGTGGCGCGGCCCGGCACACTCCGGCCCACTACGCTGATCGACGTCAGCTTCCGCCTGCTGCCCGACGCCGCCGCCAGCCTCAGCCACAACGCCCGCCTCGACTTCTTTGTCGGCGCGTCCGAGACGCCGGTCCATGCGCGACTTCTCGGCGCGGCCCGGCTGCATCCCGGCGCATCCGGCTGGCTGCAACTGCGCCTCGAACGCCCGGTCGTGACCGTCGCGGGTGATCGCTTCATCCTACGCCGTCCATCGCCCAGCGCGACCCTCGGCGGCGGCGTGGTGCTCGATCCCCATCCGCGCCGGCGCTGGCCGCGCTTCGACGAACGCACCCTGGTGCGTCTCGCCGTACTCGAAAAAGGCGCGCCGGACGAGCTTTTGCTCCAGACACTGGACCGGCTGCCTTTCGCGACGCCCGCCGCGCTGTGGGCGGCCTCCGGGCTTGACCTGGCCGTCGCCCGCCAGACCGACGCCGATCTGCGCCTGGCCGGCGCGATCATCGCGTTGGGTGATGACGAGCCGGTCCTGCTCACGGCGCAGGCTTGGCAGGACATGCAAGCGCGCCTCCTCCATGCACTGACCGAGTTCCATCACCAGTTCCCGCTGCGTAAGGGCCTCCCGCGCGGCGAACTGCGTGGCCGCCTTGCTGGGTCAGGTCCAGGCAGCCACCTCGACGTGCGCCCGTTCAATACGTTGATCGCCGCGTCCTTGACGGCAGGGCTGATCGGCGCTGACGACGATGCCGTGTGGCAGGCGGGCTTCCACGTCACACCCACCGCCGAGCAGACCGCCCGCATGGACCGCCTGGCGACCGTGTTGGCCCAAGCAGGCGCGTCGCCGCCGAACACGGACGACGCACTCGGCCTGCTGGGCGGCCAGGCCGAGTTATTGGAAATGCTGGTCGAACAAGGGCAAGTGGTACGTGTCGGTGACTCGATCTATGCGCGCGCCGAGTTCGCCAGACTGGTGGAGCAGGCGCGGGCAGCCATCACCGCGGCCGGTTCCATCAGCCTGGCCGGTGCGCGCGATCTCTGGCAGACCAGTCGCAAGCACGCACAGGCGCTCCTCGAAGAGATGGACAGCCGCAAGATCACGCGCCGCGTCGGGGCTGTGCGCCGGGTGGGCGAGGCCCGCGCCCCGACCCACCCAAAACCGGGGCGGGG
>CAYJQA010000009.1:0-3810 GCA_964372065.1 uncultured Litorilinea sp. | reverse complement strand
CGCTAGGACATCGCCGCTACCCAGCATACACGGAGGCGGGAGCCGCTCGGCCCCCGCCTCCGTTTCATGTTACATTCCGGCGCGTGGCTGCGCTAGGCGCACCGCACGCTCTATGCTACTTGCCCGCCGCCGTCAGCGCCTGGTCCAAGTCCCACAGAATGTCGTCCAGATCTTCCAGACCGATGCTCAGGCGCACGAAGTCCGGCGACACGCCCGCGGTCGTCATCTCACTGTCCGACAGTTGGCTGTGCGTGGTGCTGGCCGGATGGATCGCCAGACTCTTGGCGTCGCCCACGTTCGCCAGGTGGCTCAACAACTGGAGGCTGTTGATGAACTTGCTGCCGGCCGTTGCGCCGCCCTTGATGCCAAAGCCCAACACCGCGCCCGCGCCCTTCGGCAGATACTTCTTGGCCGCGGCATGGTCCGGGTGGCTCGCCAGGCTGGGATGCTTCACCCACGAGACTGCGCTGTGCCCTTCCAGGAACTTGGCGACAGCCTCGGCATTGGCCACATGGCGGTCCATGCGCAAGCTGAGCGTTTCCACGCCCTGCAGCGTCGTCCACGCGTTAAAGGGCGCTTGGCACGCGCCGATATCGCGCAAGATCTGCACGCGTGCCTTGATGGCAAACGGCGGCAGCGGCAGGTCGGCATAGACCAGCCCGTGATAGGACGGGTCCGGTGTGGTGAAGTTCTCGAAGCGACCGCTGCGCCAGTCGAAATTGTTGGCGTCCACAATGATCCCGCCGATGGTCGTCCCGTGCCCGCCGATGAACTTCGTCGTGCTGTGCAGCACGATGTTCGCGCCCCATTCGATAGGCCGGCACAGGTAGGGCGTCGCAAACGTGTTGTCGATCATCACGGGGATGGCGTGCGCCTTGGCGATGGCCGCGACCTCCTCAAATGGAAATACCGAGATGTCCGGATTCCCGAGCGTCTCGCCGTAAAGGATCTTGGTATTCGGGCGGATCGCCTGCTCGAAGTTGCGCGGATCGCTGGGGTCGACAAAGGTCACGTCGATCCCGAGACGCGGGAACGTGTAGTTGAACTGATTGTACGTCCCGCCATAGAGCCGGCTGCTGCTGACGATGTGGTCGCCTGCGCCACACAGCGTCAGGATCGCCATCGCCTGCGCGGCGTGACCGCTGCTCGCGGCCATCGCGGCCACACCACCCTCCAGATTGGCCAAGCGCTGTTCCAGCACATCCGTTGTCGGATTACCGATCCGCGTGTAGATGTTGCCCAGCTCACGCAGCGCAAAGAGATTGGCGGCGTGCTCCGTGTCCCGGAACTGGAAGCTGGTCGTCTGGTAGATGGGCAGCGCGCGGCTGCCTGTCGTGGGATCGCTGACCTGGCCGGAATGAAGCTGGCGCGTCGAAAACCCAAAGACCCGTTCACTGCTCATAAGACTCCGATTCCTCTCTGTGGTAGCCTATGGTAAAAAAACGCCCCTCATCGAAGGATGAGAGGGCAGCGTTAGTGACGTTGTTTGTGTGATTATCACCGTCCATGCGGGCGGGATGCGTAGGCAACAGGGCCGTCACATGCTCTCTCATCTTCCAGAACTCGTCTGCCGGAATTGGCACCCTTGCGCGCCGTGCAGCATCGTCGCTGCAAGTTCGCGGGTTGCCGAGGTTTCATCGGGCCGGTCCCTCCACCTCTCTGGATAAGAGCAAGTCTATTCAGTTGTGGCGCAGATAATAGCGCAGTCGCCGCCTGGTGTCAAGCATCACGCGGTAGCGGTTTCAGAGTCAGCGCAGCCGCAAGCGCTGTCCCAACTGCAAGAGCGAGTCCGGCTCCAGCCCGTTGAGTGCCAACAACGCCTGCCAGTCTAGGTTGTAGCGCAGCGCGACGCTGATGATCGTATCACCGGGCGCAATCGTATGCCACGCACCGTCAGCAATCGGCCCGCCAGTCCCCGTCGTGTCCGGCGGCGGCTCGGCCAGTGAGACACTGGCCGCCGCGGCCATCGGCTCGCCATCCACGATCGGCGCACCGACGCCGGGGATCAGTGCCTTGGCCGGCGCGACGGGTGGTTCCACGGCGACAGTGGCCTTGGGCACGAAAATGATCTGGGCGATCTGCAAGATGGTGTCTTCGCCAAAGCCGTTGACCGCCGCGACCTCCTGCCACGTGACGCCCCGACGATTGGCGATCCCAATCAGTGTGTCGCCCGCAATGACTTGGTACAACTCGGTTTCCACCGCGGGCTTGGCCGCCGGCGCTGCCACACCGCTGCCCGGAATGTGGACAACCTGCCCAATTTGCAGCAGCGACCGTTCGGTCAAGGCGTTGGCGTCGGCGATGCGCTCCCACGGCAGCCCGTAGCGCAGGCCAATCGCCAGCAGCGTGTCGCCGCCCTGGACCGTGTAGTCCAGCCCTTCCGCCGGGACAGCTTGCGGCTCGATGCG
Source organism: uncultured Litorilinea sp. (assembly GCA_964372065.1). Classification (GTDB taxonomy): domain Bacteria; phylum Chloroflexota; class Anaerolineae; order Caldilineales; family Caldilineaceae; genus QEUY01. The sequence goes on along the minus strand of CAYJQA010000009.1, from coordinate 1,402 downwards.
CACCGACGGCGGCTCGGCGGCCATTACCGGCGCGGCCGCGGCCACCGTCGCCACAGAGCCATCGCCCACACCCGCCGAAAACACGGTGACGAAGATCATCTCGCCGCCGCGGCTGCCTACGCCAATCCCGATCTCATGCCAGTTGGGCGTAAGGATGTTCACCCGGTGAATGTAGTCATTCATCCACCACCGCATCGCGCCCGCCGCGCTGCCCGCCGAAACCCAGTTCTCGCTCACCCACGGCTGGGCCGCATAGCCGGTGCGCGCCACGCGTGTGCCCACGCTCGACCCGTCGCTCCCGTAGTGGCCGTAGACATAGTTCGTGAGCATGTCATCGACATGCCCCTGTGCCGCTTGCGTTAGGAGTGGGTTGAGGCTCAACGGGCCGAGGCCCGCGTCCGCGCGCGCTTGGTTGACGGACGCCAAAACCTCCTGGGCCGCGCCGGTGTCTTGTGCGAAAACCGGCTGCGCCCACGCGAGACCCCACGCCACCAGCAGGCCAACGAGGATGGGGATATAGCGATGCGGAGTAATGCGCTGAAGGCGGCGAGTCATACGTCGCCCATACTAGCAAAGCGCGCCGCATTCGGCAAATCGACTCAGTCACAAGCCGGACCGTACCCGGACCATCTCCCCACGCGCCCCGCCACGCCAGGTGTGGCGGCGGCTTTGCGCGGCGATTAGGCCGCGGTCATGCGCCAGACCGCGCCGCCCAACGTCACTGCCACAAGGTCGTCGCCCTCCAGCGCCAGCCATACCACCGGCAGCCCGTCCGGCAGTTCCGCCGTCAGCGTCCACGTCTCACCGCGATCGCAGGAACGTGCCAGGCCGTCACTGGTCGCCGCAAACAGCCGCCCATCGCCGGCATAGTCCGGCGAGGCAACCAGCGCGGTGATGCGCGTCTGCTCGCCAAAGAGATACTGGTGGAGCGCCAGTTCGCCGTCGCGGCGGGACAGTCGGATGATGCGGTGCTGTGTCGCCAAGAAGTAGACGCTCTGCTCCGGCCAGGCCGTCAGCACCGCGGGTATCCCGGTCGTCAACTCGGCCAGACTCTGCCACTGTTCCCCGCCGTCGCCGCTCTCCCACAGTTCGACCACAAAATGCCCGGCCTCGTTTGCCCGCGCCGTCAGGACGTGCAGAGCGACAAGCTCCCGCGCGCTGCGCCCCAACTCAGCGCGCAGCACGGCTTGGCCGCGCCACGGGCCGGTCACATCGCGCCAAGTCGCGCCGCCGTCGTCACTCGCGCATAGACCGCTGTCGGCGGTGGTCGCCAGGACGCGCATCGTCCCGTCGTGGTTGGGCGCGACGTCAATCCCGAACACAGATTGTTCGGCCAGATCGCTGTCTACCGGCTGCCACTCGTCATCTCCTGGCTCCCAGCCATACAGCCCCTCGGCGGTAG
>CAYJQA010000008.1:17325-27531 GCA_964372065.1 uncultured Litorilinea sp. | reverse complement strand
GGTCTATGATACTCCGTGTGCGGTGTACTGGCAAACCTTCCGCGTCACGCGCCGAGCGCGTGACGGCGCTCCCGATCCACGCGCGGTGCGCGAGTCGCTGATCGGCCAATGCCGGTCATAGCGTCCGCTCGCGTTCCTGCGTGGGGGATGGTGCAGGGGGCGTACACCGCGAGATGGGCGGGTTTGCTTCCGTGCGGCGTTCCGGCGTATGCTAGACCCAAATGCAGCGCCTCGTTCTCCTGCTCACAGCCGGACTGGTCTTGCTGGGAGCCTACACCTATCAGTACAGCGCCGAACCTGATCCCAAGCTCATCGACTTGGCCGTGCGGGCGACTGTCTACGCCATGCCGTCGCCCACCGCCCACCGCGTGGAGGTCACGCGGATCGTCGAGGTGACCCGCCTGGTCGAGATCGTGCGGATCGTCGAGGCCACGCCCGTAGCCGCTGACACGCCGACACCGGAGCCGACGCCCACGCCCATCGCGGCTGTGACGCTGCCGCCGGAGCCGGTGGCCGTTGCCGCGGCCGCGGCGCCAGTGGCGCTGTCCGCGGCGGGGCCGGCCGCGGGGATCGCGTGTCCCGCGACGTCGAGCGCGACCTATGCCGCGATTCCGGTCACCGGGGCGCGTGCGGCCCATCCGGACGCCGAACATGGCGACCTCAATCTGGCGCTGCGCGGGTACAGCCCGGTCGACGGTACGCTGTCGCTGATTGCGATCAACGGGCCGACCGATCCCGACGCGCCGCAGCTCGCCGGTATGTTCGGCGACGGTCGTCTGCCCACGTTTGGGGCGCTCTACCAGGCGCGCGACTGGGATTGGGGCTGCGGCGCGCTGGGCTGCCGCGGTGGCGAGCTACACGATTACGCGGCGACGGTAGCCGCGCTGCAGGCGTCGCCGGGGGAACCGGTGCGCGTCCCCAGCCGCGGGCCGGAGATCTACGGCGGTGGCTATGTGGCGCTTGTCCTCTACGCGGAACCGACGCGGTTGACGGTCGTCTATACGCGCGAGGACAGCGTTGCCAATGGCTATACCGTCCATCTGGACGAGATTTGTGTGGACCCGAACCTGCTTGCGCTCTATCAGGCGTCCAATGCCGGCGGCCGCGGCAGTCTGCCGGCGGTGCATAACGGCGAGAGCGTGGGCGTTGCGGGCGGCGGGCGCGTACTTGTCGCCATCCGCGACCGGGGCGTCTTCAAGGACCCACGTTCGCGCAAGGACTGGTGGCAAGGCTATTAGGGCGGCGTGGTTAGCCTGCCCCGCGTGATGGCGAATTGACACGCAGATTCCCAGAGGAGACCCTTCTCATGCCAGCAGGACCCATCAACACAAGTCACAGCCCCTATGCCAAGCTCCGTGCGACCGGACTCGACGACTTTCGCTTTGATGACGGATTTTGGTCGGCGCGTCAGGCGGTGAATCGCGGGGTCAGCCTGCGTCACGGCTACAGCCAACTCGAGGCATCCGGCAACTTCAACAATCTCCTGTTGGCCGCCGGGCGCGGGACGGGCACATACCGAACTCCGGTCTTCATGGATTCGGACGTCTACAAGTGGCTGGAAGCCGTCGGCTATGAATTGGGCTGCCGCGCGGATGCCGATTTGGCCCGCCTGGCCGACCATGCGATCCAGCTTGTCCAGGACGCACAGGTCGACGACGGCTATCTGAACTCATACTGGCAAGTGGTTGAACCTAACCGGCGCTGGCAGGACCTCCAGCACGGGCACGAGCTTTACTGCGCAGGCCATCTGTTTCAGGCGGCGGTCGCCTATGTCCGTGCTACCGGCGACGACCGTCTGTTGCGCGTCGCTCGACGTTTTGCGGACTACATCGACACGGTCTTTGGGCAGGACAAGCGCGCCGGCACGCCCGGTCACCCGGAAGTGGAGACGGCGCTGGTCGAGCTATATCGCGAGACGCAGGAGTCGCGCTATCTGCGCCTCGCCCAGTACTTCATCGACGCACGGGGCCACGGTTTGTTGGGCGAACACCGGCTGGGCAGCGCGGCGTACTATCAGGACCATGTGCCCGTCCGCGCGGCGAGCACGGTGGAAGGGCACGCCGTACGACAGCTCTACCTGACGGCGGGCGTGACGGACCTCTATCTGGAAACGGGCGATGGCGCGCTGTTGGCAGCCCTGGAGCGACAATGGCGCGACATGGCGACGCGCAAGCTGCACGTGACCGGCGGGTTGGGCGCGCAGCACTTCGGCGAGGCGTTTGGCGAACCCTACGAACTGCCCAATGACCGCGCCTATTGCGAGACGTGCGCCCAGATTGCCAGCATTCAGTGGAACTGGCGCATGTTGCTGGCAACGGGCGAGCGGCGTTTTGCCGACCTGATGGAGTTGACGCTGTATAACGCGTTCTTGAGCGGCGTTTCGCTGGATGGGCGGCGCTACTTCTATGTGAACCCGCTGCTGAGCCGGGGCGCGGCCCCACTGTTGGGCCGCAAACGCGTCGTGCGGCCCGAATGGCACGGCTGCGCGTGCTGCCCACCGAATGTCATGCGGTTGTTGGCATCGCTCCAGCACTACTTCTGCACCGTTACGGACCGCGGCGTCCAACTGCACCAATTTGCGCCCGGCGCGCTGGAAACGAAGCTGGGCGGCGCGGCGATTCGTCTCAGCGTGCGCACCGACTACCCGTGGCACGGCAGCGTGGACGTGCGGGTTGACGAAGCGCCGCCCGCACCGTGGGAGTTGTGCATCCGCGTCCCGGGCTGGTGCAAAGACGCGAGATTGCGCCTGAACGGTAGCCCGCTGGAGATGCAGCAGGTGGACGGGTACGCCGTGATCGAGCGCGCCTGGCGGGCGGGCGACACTGTGCAGATCGACCTGGAGATGCCGGTTACGCTGCTCACGGGCCACCCGCGCATCGACCCGGTGCGGGGCAGCGTGGCGCTTCAGCGCGGCCCGCTGGTCTACTGCTTCGAGCAGGTGGATCAGGATGCGGATGTGGACGTCCAAGATGCGCTCATCAGCCTGGCGGGACAGCCGGAGCCGGTCTGGCGAGAAGATCTATTGGGCGGCGTCATGCAGGTCGCGACGGCGGGCTACGCTCAAAACATGGACGCCTGGAGCGAGCAAATCTACCGGCGCGCCGACGCGGCGCAGACGGACGCGCGGCGCGGCGTCACCCTGCGGGCTGTGCCGTACTACGCATGGGCCAATCGCGGCCCCAATGCCATGCGCGTGTGGATCCCTGCCGCGCCATAGGCCGGCCGCGCCCCCAGCCGCGGCCGGCGGCCTTTGTGGTCTAGCGGGCAATGCATATAATTGTGGGGTATTCCAAATCCAAGCGGGGACAGCGCCAGTAGCCCGCCAGCCCGGTCCTTAGGAGATCATAGTCCATGACAGACCTCTTTACGTCTGAGAATCTCATCGCACTCTTGACGCTTACGGCGCTGGAGATCGTGTTGGGGATTGACAACGTGATCTTCATCGCGATCTTGTCCAACAAGCTACCCGAATCGCAACGGGCGCGGGCGCGCTCGCTGGGCATCTCCCTGGCGGTTGGCACGCGCATCCTGCTGTTGCTTGCCATTACGTGGGTGATGCAACTCACCACGCCGCTCTTCAGCCTGCTTGGCAAGGGCATATCCGGCCGCGACCTGATCCTGATCGGCGGCGGGCTTTTCCTGATCGGCAAGAGCACCTTTGAGATTCACGAGAAGATCGACTCGGCAGAACATGATGGCCGCAGCGCCCCGGCCGTCGCTTCGTTTGCCGGTGTCATCATTCAGGTGATCCTTGTCGACATTATCTTCTCGCTGGATTCGGTGATTACCGCAGTTGGGATATCGGGGCATTTGTGGGTCATGGTGCCGGCGGTAGTCATTGCCGCGGGCGTCATGCTGTTCTTCTCCGGGGCGATTGCCGGTTTTGTGGAGCATCACCCGACCATGAAGATCTTGGCGCTTTCCTTCCTTATCCTGATCGGCACGATGCTGGTCATCGAAGGTTGGAACGCTGACGCCGCACACGACCTCCACCTGAAGAACTATGCCTACTTTGCCATGGCCTTCTCGTTCGTGGTCGAGTTGATCAACATGCGCCTCCGCACGCCGAGCCCGGTTGCACTGCACAACCAACCGCGTCTGCCCGCGGAGCAGTGAGCCGTCCATAGCTTCAACAAGAAGAACGGGACTGCGCCAGACGCCGGCGCAGTCCCGTTGTGTTTTCTCCGCCCAGTACCAGTATCCTAGAGTGCGCCTGCCAAGATACTCCGCAGTTCGTCGTCGGTCAGCACGAGTGGGTTGCCTTTCATACTGCTGGCAACCTTTGACTTGGCAATGATCTCGGCAAAGTCGGCCTCGGTCAACCCAAACTCGGCCAGCGGCGGTACGTCCAGCGCGCCGCAAAGATCCTCGATCCAGGCTACGGCGTCAACCGCGGTCGCCGTCGACCGGCCGGTCACCAGTTGCCCAATCTCGTCAAAGCGGGCCAAGACGGGCGCATGGGGCGTGCGGGCTTGCAGCGCGGCCACATTCGTCGCCGTCACGAACGGCAGCAAGCGCGCACAGACGATGCCGTGCGGCGCGGGATACATACCGCCCAGCACCCCCGCAAAGCCATGCACCGCGCCCAACCGGGCGTTTGCCAGGGCCAAGCCGCCGCACAGACTTGCCAGGGCCATCGCCTCCCGCGCCGCCGGGTCACCGTCCGTATAGGCGCGGCGCAGACCGCGCGCCGCGGCTACCATGCCTTCGCGCGCAAGGCCGTCGGTGAGCGGGTTGGCCTGGCTGGAGACGAACGGCTCAATGCACTGGGTCAACGCGTCCAGCCCGGTGCTGGCTGTGATGCTCGTGGGCATGGAGTAAGTTAGCTCCGGGTCCACCACCGCCACCCTGGGCAGCATTGTCGCGCTGCGCAGACTGACCTTGACACGCTGCTCCGGAACCGCCAGCACGGCGTTGCGCGTTACCTCCGCGCCGGTTCCGGCTGTAGTGGGCGCGGCGATGAGGGGCGCAGAGGCTGCGGACAAGGACTTGCCCTTCCCCACGACTTCCAAGTAATCCAACGGCTCACCCGGGTTCGTGAGCAAGGCGGCCACGGCCTTGCCGGTATCGATGGCGCTGCCGCCGCCAACTGCGATCACCATGTCGCAGCGCGCCGCCCGCGCCGCATCGACCGCGGCCAGGACGCTCGCCACGCCCGGCTCCCCGACGACCTCCACCGCCGCGGCCGTCAGCCCGCGGTCACGCCACTGCGCCGACAGTTCGCTCACGCGCGCCTGCGATACGCCTGTCACCAGGAGCGCCCGCCGACCCAACGTCGCTGCAAACTCGGCGATGCGGTTGGCCGTGCCCACGCCAAAGACGATCTGTTGAGCCGTAGCAAACTCAAACGTATGCGCCATGAAGTGCCCCCTTACCAACCGGCGTCGTCGGGAAAGACGTTGGCATACTTGACGCTGCGCCGCGGCGCAGCCATCATCTCCGCGACCGTGTCGCGCCAGGTCAGGTAGTGTGCCGTCTCCTTGTGGTGCGCGGTCGCCTCGACGGTGCGGTAGACCTCGACGAGGACAAAGCGCGTCGGGTCGTCGGCCTCCTGGATCACATCAAACCGGGCGATCCCCGGTTCGCGCACGCTGTGTGCAGCGTTGCGGACGGTCGCTGCCTTGAACGCCTCCACCTGGTCAGGTTTCACTTGGACATGCACATGGACCACCAGCATGGGTTGCCTCCTATCCCATAACGACAAGTCGGACCGGACCTGTCGTGGCGGTGCTATCTTCGACTGCACCAATCTGCTCGGCGGCGCGGTGCGCCTGCCGAGTGATCATCATACCCCATCTTGGCCTCACGAGCGACCCGCACCCCTGCGGCGACACAGGGGTGCGCGAAAGTGAGAGAGAGCGGGTAAGGAGGGCGCGAGTCCGGCGGGGATGGGCGGCGAGGGAGCGGATGGCGGCGCGATGGGACGGTTCGCTAGCGCGTGGCGACAACGGCTTGGTCGCGCCAGGACGCCAGCGCGTCGGGAGAGCCGCCAACAAGCACCAGATAATGCTGCCAGCCGGTCTCGAACTCCGCGGCGGAAATGCCGAAAACGGCCGGGATCAGTTCGCCCCAGGTGTCATAGCGCCGGAATCCCACCACCAGGGCAGGCAGCGCAGCGCGGCCGTAGGTCGCGACCACATAGTCTAGCACCGTCTGAAAGCCGACCGCATCCATCCAGGACATTTGCGTGACCATCAACTCCGTGTCGGGCATGATCAGGTCGCGTAAGTGGTCCGGCGGGCGATCCTGCAAGGTCCACTCGGCGGGGGCGCTACACAGTTGCAGCGAGTCGATGCCGTCGAAGTGCGGCAGTTGCGTCAGGGTCCGGTGCGTATCACACAGGCGCGCCAGGTCTTGTGCCAGCGCCTGCCCGTCGGACCTGGGCGTGCGCGCCGCAACGCCATAAAGCCAGCGCGCCAAGTCTGTCTCCCACGCCGCCACACGCGCGCTGTGTTGGCGCAACGTCATGCGCGGCAGCGCATGGGCAGCGTACTGCCAGCCATACTGGAAGGGCGCGATTTCGATGGCCTCCCACCGTGCCTGATAGGCGAGCGCGTTCAGGAGCCAAAGCTGGAGCGCCTCGGCCTCCGCGAGATCGACGGGGAGCGCAGCCAGCGCCGGTGAGGCGATACAGAGATGGTCGCGCCGGTAGCACACGGACGGGTACGGCGGCGGATCGGTGCGAATCTCCACGATCACGCGGTCATGGGCGGCCGGCAGACCGTAGTCCTGGCGCAGCCCGACGTATGCCGCATCCAGCGCGCCCGCAACGTTCTCCATGGCGGCGGCATCAATGGCGCGATAGAAGTAGGCGCAGCAGGCCGATTCCTTCATTTGGGGCGCGCCCAAAGCGTCAGGGCCGGGCGGCACGCGCATCCAACCGGCGGCCGTGGGCTGATAGACGCTGCGCTGCCGGACGACGTTAGTCTGCCCACCCGGCTCGACCTGCGTGGTCTCCACCAGGACGCTTGCGGTCTCGCCGTGATACGCGATGGCCTGCACCTGGACCGTGGCGGCGTGGGGGTCGCGCACCGCGGCGGCGGCGACGGTCGCACGCAATTCGTCGTCCAGAATCTGCGCTCCGGCCTCCGCCATCCGCCACAGATACAGCGCCGCGCTCGTCCCCAAGACGAGGAGCAGGCCGGCGATGGCGCGCACGCTCCGTCCACGCGTATCGGCACGCGGCGCGGCGTCGATATCCGGCATGACGACCGCCGCGTGCTCCGGCTCGTCCTCAGACAACAACTGCCAATCAAGAGTCACGGACCCGGCCACCCGTTTCTGCAGGTGTTCGCTCCCAAGCGGCAATGGGAACTGGCGGGTGACCTGTTGCGGCGTAAGCGTCTTCCACATGATTTCCTCCGTCCTCCTGGTTCTCCCCCTTCCGGCTGTGCCGTTGCGGCCACGACAAGGCCGGGCGGCAACCGTACGAAGCGGAGACTAGGCAATGCAAGGTGTCCGAATCAAAGCGGACTCTGAAGAGCATCGCCTACTTGGATAAACGGCCGATTCACCTGCTTTCAAGCACGCGTGCCGACGATTTGCCGTTGTGCAAATCTGGCCTTGGAGCGCGCAACGCGGACGCCATGCTCCTGGCGCGGCGCAGCGCGACGGCGGTGGTCTACTCACCGGCCGCCAAGCGCGTGACGCGGAGTTGTTTGAGGATTGGGTTGTTGCCGCGCGCCTACGCCGGCCGGTTGCCGGTTTGGCGGGCGCGCTGAACTGGGGCGGCCGTACCTCCGTTCCGCGCGCGGCAGGCTTGTTGGCCGAAGGTGCAATTATGCCCGCAAGCGGGAGGCGACCAATGAGAAGGGGCGCGGACCGTCCGATCCGCGCGCTTGCGGCCGGTGCGGGTACATGAACATGGGCGGATTACATGGGCAAGCGTGGGGTCCGAAAACAACCGGATCGGCAAAGACTCGCGGTCAGAAGCCGCCCGGACGGCATGGTCGTTCGAGGTGCTCGGCCGCGGCCTGATCGGCGGCCGTATTCAGGAGGCGAGGTTTGCAGGCCCGGAATCGGCAGGATCTTGCGGGTGAGATATTCCCCATATCGATCCCTGATCGACTGCGCCCGACGCCAGAACGCCGCGACTAGCGGTGCTCGTCCAGCGCCGTCGCCAAGACGAACTCCCACTGGCCGGACGTCTGCCGTGCGGTCATTCTTGGTCAAGCCTGTAGAGATAGAGGTCGCGTTCCTCCGGCGAAAAGATCGGGGGATCGCGCTGCACCAGGGCCAACGCGCGTGCGATCGTGTCTTCCACGTGGGCGTCCCACAGGCGGACGACGCCGTCAAAGCCGGCGCTGACAATCCGGCGACCGTCATGGCTGAACCCGGCATACCAGACTTCACGACGATGCCCTGTCAGTTGCCGCACCTCGCGGCCGCTCGCGGCATCCCACAGGCGCAGGGTACGATCCTCGCCCGCGGTGAGGAGGGTGCGCCCGTCCTGACTAAACTGGACCGTGCGCACCAGCCCCACATGGCCGCGCAGGATCAGTACCTGTTGGCCGGTCGCGAAGCTCCACACGCGCACGGTCCCGTCGCCGCCCGCGGTGGCGATCCGTTCGCCGTCGGGACTAAACGTGACACCCCAGACCCAATCGTTATGCCCGCGGAGTTGGCGCACTTCGCGCCCGGTCGCAACGTCCCACACGCGGGCGGCGCCGTCGGCGCTGGAGGAGGCCAGCCGCCGCCCGTCGGGACTGAACGCGGCGGCGAGCACCGGTTGGCGATGTCCGGTCAGGACTTGCGTCACCGTCAGGGCCGCGGCATCCCACAGACGGACGGTGCGGTCGTTGCCCACCGTGACAATCTGCGTGCCGTCCGGGCTATAACCGGCGTAGTTGACCCCTTGTGCCCCCACCGTGACCGTCATCGTTGCGCGGCCCGTGGCGACGTCCCATAACCCGATCGAGCCATCCTGGCTCGCCGTGAGGATCGTGTCGCCGGCCCGGTTAAACTCGGCTGACCAGACGGCTTTGGTGTGACCGGTCAGGCGTAGCAACTCCGCGCCGGTCGCCACATCCCATACGCGGGGTTCACGGTCTTCCCCGGCGGAAACCACCAGGCGGTCATCCGGGCTGAACGCGGCATAGCGCACCAGGCCGTCATGGCCTGTGAACACCGTAGGGTCCGCCCCTGTTTGGCCGGGCGCATCCCACAGCTTTACCGTGCGATCTGCGCTAACGGTGGCAATCGTTCTGCCGTCCGGGCTGACGACGGCAGCATAGACGGTGTCGGCATGGCCCAACAGACGTCCCACCTGACGGCCTGTGCTGATCTCCCACAGCCGCACAGAGGAATCCCCGCTCGCCGTGATCAAGCCGCGGCCGTCGGGGCTGAAGGCCACCGCTTCGACGGCTGCGTTATGCCCGCTGAGCGTGTTGACGATCTGCCGCGTCGTGACGTCCCAGACGATGGCGGTGCGGTCCCGACTGCCGATGGCGATGAGCCTGCCGTCGGGGCTAAAGGCGGCGGCCAGGATGCCTTCCCCGCGCCGCCGAAAGCGACGCAACTCGGCGTTGGTCTCGGCATCCCACAGGCGCGCACTGCCGTCGTCGCTGCCGGTGAGGATGGTCAGCCCGTCCGGGCTGTAGACGGCCACCCGCACCGTGTCGGTGTGGCCGACAAGGCTAGCCACCTCTGCGCCCGTCGCCACGTCCCAGATGCGCACGCCGGCAGGCTCGCCGGCAGCGATGATGCGCTGACCATCGGGCCGGAAGGCGACTGCCATGACGGTATCCGTGAATCCATGCAGCGACGTGATCGCGGTCCCCGTGTGCGCATTCCACACACGCACGACGCCGCCGGCGCCCGCGGTGGCGAAGCTGTCCCCGGTGGGGCTGAAGGCAAGCGAGCGGATGGTGTCTGTATGCGCTTGCAGGCTCCGCACTGCCGCGCCTGTCGCGACATCCCACAGGATCGCCATGCCGTCGCTGCCTGCCGTCGCCAGCACCGCGCTGTCGGGGCTGAAGGCGGCGGCGCGCACGGAATCCGTGTGGCCGCCAATCGTGCGCACCTCCGCGCCGGTCTGCGCGTTCCAGATGCGCACGGTATGGTCCTCGCCGCCCGTGACCACCAATGCCCCGTCGGGGCTGAAGTCCACGGCGTTGATCGTGTCGTCGCTCCGGTCATGGCCGATGATGGCGTGTTCGATCGCGCCCGTTGCGCCGCCGCGCAGGTCGATCTGCCCACTCACGGCCA
>CAYJQA010000008.1:0-17315 GCA_964372065.1 uncultured Litorilinea sp. | reverse complement strand
CCAACAGCCTGGGCGCGGTCTTCACTGCCACGCTGGTGGAGATCGTGGAAGAGCCGGTGGCGGGCCTGCTGGCCGAGAACGACAGTCCCACGACCCTGGGCGAGCCCACCAGCCTCACGGCCACGGTCACGGCGCGGCGACCGTCTGGGCTGAAGGAGATGGCGTTGACGTCGGCCACCCGGCCATCGAAGATATGGGGTGGAAAGGGCGTGAGGGCCGCGCCGGTCTGTACCTCCCAGACGCGCACTGTGCCATCGGCATTGACCGTCACCAGGCGGCGGCCGTCCGGGCTGAAGGCGGCGTTACGCACCCATTTCGCATGGGGCAAGCTGTGCAGGAGTTGGCCGCCGGCGGCATCCCACAGCCGCGCCGTGGCATCCGCACCGGTCGTGACGATGCGGCTGCCGTCCGGGCTGAAGGTCGCCGACAGGATCCAGTCGCCGCCATGCGTGAATTCCAAGAGCGCGCGGCCCGACGCCACCGCCCAGACCTTGGCCGTCCCGTCCTGGCTGGCCGTGACGATACGGGAGCCGTCCGGGCTGAACGCCAGGGTGCGCACGCGGTCCGTGTGGGCCGCGACTTCTTGCAGTTGCGTCCCCGTCCGCGCGTCCCAGAGGCGGAGCGTCCCATCCTGGCCGGTCGTGGCGATCAGCGTGGCGTCCGGGCTGTAGTGCGCGGCCCAGACCGCGCCATCGTGGCCGACGAGCGAGAGCAACTCCCGGCCCGTCGCCACGTCCCACAGCCGCGCGGTCTGGTCCGCGCCGGCGCTCAGGACCGCCTGGCCGTCCGGGCTGAACTCTACCGAAAAGACCTCACCCGTAGGTTGGCGCGCCGGCAGATTGGTGCGCCAGCCGAGTTGCGCGGCCTGGTCTGTTGCGCGGCGCAGATACTGTTCGACGACAGGGTCTACAAAGCCTTCCCCGTCCAGCGTCACCCTCGCGGCCTGCACCGCCAGCAGCAGCGCCAGCGACGGATCATAGACGTCTTGGGACAAGAAATCCTGCGCTGTGGCCGCGATACCGACGGAGGTAGAGCGCCGTTGGGCGCTGCTCCGCGCCGCGCGCGCCGCCGCTTCCGCCGCCCGCGCTGCTTGCTCCGCGGTGCGCGCCTCTGCCTCGGCCGCGAGGGCGCGCTGGGCTTGGGCCACCGCCGTGGCCTGGGCTGTCACGGCCTGCGAGTAGTTGCGATCCGCCTGCGTGTAGTTGAGGGTAGCCCGCGCGTAGTTGAGCAAGGCCCAGACCGTTAGGCCGGCGAAGATCAGGACGAGGAGACCCGCGCCGGCTAAGATCACCCGGCGGCGGGCTTCGGTCTTGCGCTGAAGGCGAGCAAGGCAGGCTTGGACGAAGTCCTTCTCCAGATCGGTGTAGTCATCCGGATTGGCTTCGATCTGTGCGTTTTCTTCATAAGCGCGCGCGTCGTCCCACAGTTTGGCGGCGCTTCTATCGCCGGCCCAATCCCTGGCGGCCTGTTCCAGCGGGCGCTGGTGGAGTACGTTCCAGCGTTCGTTGGAAGACAAGATCGGTTCCACCAGCCGGTCGTGCGCCAACTCGTAGTAGACCGCGCCCCCGCGTGGTTCGGCGCGGATGATGTACTGCCGCAGCAAGATGTCCACCGCCGCGTTGGGCAGCCCTTCGGTGTTCTGCTCACCCCGGTAGACCAGCTTGCGCGTGTGCCCCGCGGTGATCAACTCATGGCCGAACCAGGTGCGCAACCGCCGCTCGCCCACGTCGGTGGTTTGTTGGACCTCGCGCAAGACATTCGCATAGAAATCGCTCAGCACTTGGTCGACATCGCCAAACGCCTGCATGTCCGCCTGCTCGATGACCGTCCGCTCCGGCGGTAGTTTCTCCCAGAGTTGCTTGCAGACGATCTGCAGGTGGATCGGCTCGATATATTCGCCGAGTGCATCATCCGCGCCGGATGCATCGGCCGTTACGCCGCCGTGCGCGGCCTGCACGCGCCGCAGATTGTCCACCAGGTCCTCGGCGACACCGGGGGCATACGTGCGACCGGCGCATTTGGCCGGCTCGGTCACAGCCAGCAGGGCAGCCGCGCGTTTGAGCCGCTCCATGCGAAAGCGCGGGCGCAAATGGTCGGGCAGCAGGTGGGCGTAGGGGGTCAGTTCGGCGATGTGATCCTCGCGCATGGTAAAGAGCATGTGCAAGGTCAGATGCCGTTCGAGCGCAGTCGCCGCCTGGTAGAAGAAATCGGCGCGCTCGCGTGCCAGTTCGGGATAGTGGGTAAAAAGCTCCTCAAACTGGTCAAAGACCAGCAGGCTGGAGAGATCGGCGCGCGCCGGCGTACCCCCTGGCGCGGTGTGGCCGTTCGACGCGGCCAACAAGGCTGCCAGCCCGTCCGCCAGGGTAAGCGTGGCCAGGTCGCTCGCCGTCGCTGCGGGCAGGAGTTTAGACAGGATGTTGCTGACGATGAGATTCGCTGCCGGCGCTTGCGCGCCGGGACGCTGCACCGCGCCGGGCGTCACCACGGGCAAGACGCGCATCTTCTGATACGACCGTTTGTGGGGTGCGCGCCCCAGTTCGCGCACGCGCGTGAGTTCCGGCGTGAGACCGGCGCGCAGCAGGGAGGATTTGCCCGCGCCCGATTGTGCGTAGAAGAGCGATGCGCGTTGGGACATCACCTGCGCTTCGAGGATCTGAATTTCCTCGTCGCGGCCGAAGAAGTACTGATGCTCGTCTTCGCTGAAGGGACGAAGACCCACATAGGGGCTGCTGTGCAAGGCGTCAGCGGTTCCAATCATCGTCGCTTGTCCCCAGATACTGCTGCCACCGTGTGTGCAATTCGGTGACAAATTGCTGTGATGTACCCCAGTAGATGTCGATATTGAGCTGCCCCAGGTAGCGCCCAAGATAGGCGCGCGCCTTGTCGGGGTTGGCGACTTGTTCCGGCTCCAACTGTACCCCGATGTGCAGCTTCTTCGCCCGGTTGGTGCCGGCGATCCCACGCACCAGCCCCTGCAGCACCGAGCGGAACTCCCAGTCGTCCAGGTCATAGCCCAGAAAGAGATAGCTGTGGGCCGACAGCATGGTGACGATAGCAGCCGGCAAGAACCAGGAGCGGTCGCGGCTCAGGTGGACAAACTGCGCCAGGTAGTCATCTTCGGCCAAAATCACGCGGTTCCGTTGGTCCGGATCGGCGTCGAAACCGTTGAGATGGAAGACGACTGGCTGCTCCGCGCTGGGTTCCGGCAGCAGCACCCACTCCGGCGTCCCGGCTTCCGGCTGCTCCCAGCGCGGGCCGAGCTGGCGCGGGGTCTTGCCCAGGTGGCGCAGCGCCTGGGCCATGAAGCTGTCCACGTTCGTCGTCATGTAGAGCGGCAGTTCCAGATCGGCCAGGAGATGATGAATTTCGTCCTCATGCAGCGCCTGCGCCTTCTCCGCCCACTCCAGAGCAGTGATGGTCTCGCTCAAGCCGGTCGTGCGATAACGCCGCTTGTCCTCTTCGGTCAGGCGCAGGCCCAGGTGCGTAAAGAGACTGCGCTGCAACATGCGTAGATAGTCCTCGCGCAGCACCTCCGGGTCGGCAATGGCGATGTATTGGGCCACACGGGCGAGGTTCTGGCGGTCGGGCAGGGGATAGTCATACTTGTCGGCCAATCTTTCCGCCGCGCCGCCCGGGCTGAGGAGCAAGCCGGTATTCACCCGGGGGCCGAGAAAAGGCGTGCATTGGCCGAGGTTAATGTTCTCCAGCAGGAAGGGCCAGAAGGCATCCTCCTTGCTGCTGGTGATGCGGCCCGGCTTGCCCAGCAGTTGTCCCGAGGGCAGCCGCATGAACAATACCGGCGTGGCCGCGCCCGGCAAGCGCGCCGCCAGCAGCGCCGCGCGGGCTTCGTTGCAGGCCAGATCGACCTGCCCATGCGTGAGCAACCGGCGATAGAACGTGGCGGCAAAGTCGCGCGCCGTCTGTACCGGGACCAAGTCCTGCATGGCGACTACCGCCGGGACGCCTGCCTGCACCAGGCGCGGCGCGACGCCGCGAAACGCGTCCGCCGGGCTGCGCGTGGCCGTCTGGCAGGACGCTAGGAAGACCAGACGCAGCTTGTCGTCGTTGAGGGCATCGCCGGAGAGACGGCGCGCCAGCATGGCGGCGATCTCCTCGGCGGCGGCGCGCTGCACCTGATTCTTCGCATCCGCCAACAGCAGGACCGCGGTGGCCTGCCGCTCGCTGTACTGGCCGTGGCCGACGAAGTGGAGCGCATGATAGCCCTGCGCCAGTTCGGCCTCGATGGCGGCCAGGGTACAGGGTTGCGGCAACTGCACCAGTTCGACCTGGGCGTCGTGGGTCGCTGCCTGGAGCGCCGCCCATTCCGTCTCGACCTCGACGGACGGCAGGTCATACTCGGCCAAGTTCTGCGGATTGGCGATGACGACGAGGATACGCGCAGGTCGTTTGAGAATTGGGCTGCCGGGCTGCTGGCGTCCGGCCAGGTAGCGCGAGAAGGGGGTCGCCGCGGAAGCCGCCACCTCTTGGGCGACATCACCGGCCGCGTCGTCAATCAGCAGTTCCCACGGCAGCGTGTGCAGCGCCGGCTCCGTCGTGTCGATGCGCAGCCGGATCCGCCGCTGTGGGCAGCGCCCGCGCGCCTCTGCCCATGCGGTCTTGATCTCGCTGCCGCCCGTGAGCAGGGCAAACAGCCGCCGCCCATCCTCGGCGGCGGACGCGCCGCCCACCCACGGTAGAACATCCGCCGCGAGAAAGCCGCGCGGGTATTCCTGTTCGCCGTTTAGCGTGATTTCGACCGGATAGCCTTGCTCTTGCCGGTCGAGGATCCGGATTTCCAGATCGGCGTAGCTGCCGGTTGCTTCCGCCATTCCACCTGTCCTTGCGGCGATCCGCACCGCACGCACTCTACGCCAAGGGCAACCTACTCGGAGACCGGGCACGACGAAGGCAAAGCCGTGAGATGGGTTGGCGTCTCTGATTGGGACAACGAAAGATAGCAGTTGAGCGTGGAATTCGCAAGGGCGGTCGAAACGGGTACGGCCGGCGGGGCAATGAACATCACGCGAACAGCTACGGGAATGTAGCGGTTTTCTACCGCCGGGTCTGCTGCAACCCAAAACCTGCGGTATGGAAACCGCACCTACGTTACCTCAATAGGCTTTGCCGGCGCAGCAGGAATGTGCGGTGATGCACACTGCGCACGATGCCCGCGACACAGCGGCCCTGTGGATCTTCCTGCCCCAGCTAGATCGCTAGGGCCTGCTGGCTTCACCATGCGGAGGCGAAGTGGCCGGCACCTTTCCCCGCATCCAACACGTTGGTAGACCCTAGAAATCCCATGTGCAACTGGACCCGCTTCGCACCGAGGCGGGTCCAGCCTTGTTGTTGGCAGAGGATGCAACGCCTAGCTAAAGCTACGCCGGCTCAAGCAGTTCAGAATCGTTCATAGGCCCCTCCTGGTTCTGTGGGGCGGTCTTCACCAGCCACCGATCGTCCTGGAAGTCTTCCGGCGTCAGCCGCACAGCGGCTTCCACGGGGGTGACATTCGCCTCGATGCCTTGGTAACCGTTGACATGCGCCACGCTGATGCGGTGGTGACCGTCGCTCACGAAATAGACATCACCGATGCGATACAGTTCGACGGGCGGCAGGTCGGCGCAAGCGTTGAACGCGGCATCGACGCTCGTCCATCGACCCTGGTTGACGCGGGGCCGGGGCAGGAAATCGCGGGTGAAGTCTTTGGTCCGCCCCACACTGCCGACGATCTGGTTGATCGGCACGTACTCCAGCCGGCTCGGCTGCCGGTGCCGCGCGCCAACGCGCGCGGCAACCTCGTCGTACTTGACCAGGTCGCTGCGCCGCCGTCGCAGCCGCCGCCAGAAGTCGAAGACCCCGGCCCTGCGCACGCCCCACTCGTAGCGCTGGCCGGACACAACTGCATGCACGCCAATCATGACTCCCCCTTTCCTGTGCCGCGACATCCGCCCAGGGAAGCGCACGCCGACACCGGCATCTGACTCCCTGGTCAATTGGATAAACGCACCTTGGCACGTTTTTCGGGGACGAGGGGAGGAAGAAGGGGCAGAGAACCATGCGCTGTTCCGAACTCGCTAGGAGCGGTGAGCGCGATACGGGACGAGCCAGCCGGGGGGACAATTGCAGGGCACGGAACTTTCACCACTCCCGCTCGGCGGCGACCAAGCCAGGCGCGGGTGGTCTATGCTGGGGCGTATCGAACAAGAACCGGCCAACGGCGAGACAGCTTCTTACGTCGTTGACGAACGGCGGTCAGGCGCGGTCAGGCCTGATGCAAGACCTTCCCGCCAATCATAGTAAGGTCCACGCTGAGGTTAACGATGTCACGCGTGGCGACTGTGTAGGGGTTGTCATGCCAGACAATCAGGTCGGCTAACTTACCCGGTTCCAGCGAACCTTTCTTGTCCTCCGCAAAGTCCGCATACGCGCCGCCCACGGTGTGGGCGTACATCGCCTCCTCGATGGTAAGCGCCTGATCCGGACTGATCGGCTTGCGGGAGGCTGTGAAGCGCGCCACGCTGCCAAACAGGGTGGCCTGCGGGTTCCACCAGGGCATCGAAGGAGCGTCCGAACTGAGGGCCAATGGTACGCCCATCTCCAGCCAGGTGCGGGTGGGGACCAGGCGCTGCACACGTTCTTCGCCCCAGATTTCTGCCACGGCATCGCCGAACGCCCGAATCATCTGGGGCTGCGTCGAGATCACCACGCCGAGATCCTTGGTGCGCTGCAAGGCGGCGTCGGTGTTGAGCAGGGCGTGCTCGAGGCGGTGCCGCGGGTCGGGACGCGGATTGGCGTTCATGGCGGCCTCGATGGCATCCAGCGCCAAGTCCACGGCCGCGTCGCCCATCACATGACAGGCCACCTGATAGCCGGCGTCGTGGAAGGCGGCCACGGCTGCGTTGAGGTCCCTGGGCTCCCATATCGGGATATTCCAGGCGATGCCACTGTGGGGTTCGTGCGTCAAGGCGGCCAGAATCGCGCCGTCCACCTGGAACTTGGCCCCCGCGAAGTGCATGAAGTCGTCCTCGTAGCGGATGGCTTCGAGATCCCCGATGCGCCCCTCCAGTTCCTGGATGTACTCCAGGGTGTTCATTACCTGGCCTCGAATGCTCATCTCGCCGCGGCGTGCGAGGTTGAAATAGGCTTCCATGCGGGGCATCCCGCGCGCATAGACGTCTTGAAAGCTGGTAACCCCCATGGCGGCGAATTTCGCTTGCGGGCTGAGGATAGCGGACTCCATGGCCTGCTCGTCGAGCATCTCCGGCGGCCACAGCCGGCGGAAGTAGTCCTGCGCAGGGTGATTGACGAGCGCGCCGTCAGGCTCGCCATTGGCCTCGCGCAAGAAGAATCCATGCGGGGGATCGGGTGTCGCGGCATTCACACCGGCCAACTCGAGAGCGTAACTGTTGACCGCCGCCATATGCCCGCCCTGGTTGATCAGCATGACCGGATGGTTTGGCGAAACGGGGTCAATATCGTGCTTATTGGGGTTGCGCCCCTCGTAGGAGACCCACCCGCTGCCCAACACCCACGCACCGGCCGGGGTGCTGGCGATCCTTTCGGCGACCTTGGCCTGCATTTCGGCAATGGTGCTGACCGCGGGTGGATTGATGTCAACGTAAGCCGTGCCCAACAGGCCGCAGGCGCTCAAGTGACAATGGGCGTCGATCAGACCGGGGGTGACAGTGCGCCCGGCCAGCTCGATGACTTGCGTCGTCGCGCCGGCAAGCGCGCGCACGGTTTGGTCATCGCCGACGGACAGCACTCGGCCAGCTTTGACGGCCAGCGCGTTGGCCGTGGAGCGGGCCGCATCCATGGTGACGATGTTGCCGTTGACCAGGATGGTGTCGGCAGCGTCACCGGGGACCAAGCCAGGGACTGGTGGAGCCGTACTGGGGGCCGGCGTCGGCACCGCGGTCACCTGGATAAGTCTCGTGCCACCTCGGCAGGCCGCAGTAGCTCCGCCCAACAATACTCCACCGAGCCGAACGAAATCGCGACGAGTCAATCTGTGCTGATGCATCCGACACATGGTGTCTTGCTCCTTTCCTTGCCCAGCGCCTCGGCGTCACCCGCTGCCGAACCAGCAAGACGAAGCCGACCGGCGGCAGCCGCCGGTCTCACCAGCAGGTGACGATCGCTGTCTGCAATGGTTGACACGCCTACATCGGGAGGATGGGCCGACTGCCCACCCCTCCCATTATCGCGCCACTCCACCCCCGTGAGACGCTCACTTTCTGTAGAGCCAACTCAGCAGCGCGATTCCCTGGTTCGGCGCTTGAGCAGCCGCGCGGTGACCGCGGCCCGGATTGACAAGTCGCCACGGCGCGCATATGCTCGCGCCATGACCACGCGCCCACCTTTGGACATGCAAGCCGCTTGGGACGCCGCCAGCGGCGCATTTCTTGCGCGGCGCGACCCGACCACGTCGACCGTCACCTACGGTAATCTCGCACCCACTGAAGCTGAGTTAGGATTGCTGGGTGAATTGGGCGGTCTGGCGGTGCTGGACTTCGGCTGCGGGGGTGGGCACAATGCCGTCGCCTGCGCCCGCGCCGGCGCGCAAGTTACCGCCGTGGACCCCAGCTTCCGCCAACTGGCCGCCGCCCGCCGCTTGACGGCCAAGCACAACGTCACGGTTGACTTGCAGCAGAGGACCGCGGCGCTGCTGCCAAAGCTGGGGCGCACCTTTGATTTGATCTTGGCGATCCAGACGTTGCCCTACGTGGCCGATCTCCCGGCTACGCTGATCGCGTGCCGGGAGGTACTCGCCCCGGCCGGTCGCCTGGTCGTCAGCCTGGACCATCCCCTGCGCGATTGCTTCTTTGACGAGGAAGCCGGGGATCTCGCCGCCTTTCCCGTGCGGAACTATGCTGACCCGGCCCCCCTGGCGTGGTCCTTTGGCCCGACCACGCCGATGCAGTCTCGCCACCTGACGCTGGCGGGTTGGCTGGACGCGTTTGCCGCCGGCGGTTTCGGTCTGCGCCGCCTAGTCGAGCCGCCCACCCCGCCCGACTTGCTGGACGAACTTTGGCCGGCGGATGGGCCGTTGGCCCCCTTGCGCGCGATCCCCCACACGCTCATCGCCATCTTGACGCGTGGCTAGTGCCCGCCCGCGCCGCGGCCTCCCCGAATTGACGAAGCTCCGCATCGCGGCTACGATCCGGCCAGCGTTTTCGCCATCATCAGCAAGGGACCACGCGTGTCAGCCGTCGCCAGCCACCTCCCGATCCCCTTCAGGATTACCCACGTCACCCAGGACAACTACCGTACCAAGACCTTGGTCCTGGACGCGCAGATGGAGGCCACGCCGGGCCAATTTGTCATGGCGTGGCTGCCGCGCTTTGACGAGAAGCCGTTCTCACTGGTCAACGCCGACCCCGTCACGTTGATGATTACCGCGGTGGGGCCGTTTAGCCGCCTGGTGCACACCTTGCAGTCGGGCGACCGGCTCTGGCTGCGCGGCCCGTTTGGTCACGGCTACGCCGTGCCTGCGGTTCAAACGCACCTGGCGCTGGTCGGCGGCGGCTATGGGGTCGCTCCGCTATACTGGTTGGCCGCCGAGCAACTGCGGCGCGGCGCAACGGTGGATGTCGTCATCGGCGCACGCACCGCAGCCGACCTGCTCTATGTGGATCGCTTTGGCGCACTCGCCGGCCAAGCGCCCGCGGGACGC
This sequence comes from uncultured Litorilinea sp., assembly GCA_964372065.1. Classification (GTDB taxonomy): domain Bacteria; phylum Chloroflexota; class Anaerolineae; order Caldilineales; family Caldilineaceae; genus QEUY01. The sequence continues at coordinate 7,642 of CAYJQA010000008.1, read as the reverse complement.
CTCGAACTGCATCTGACAACCGAAGACGGGAGCGCGGGGCGGCAAGGTCGTGTCACCGACGCCCTGGCCTCCCTGGTGAGCGCGCAGCGCGTCCAGGGCATCTATGCGTGCGGCCCCCATGCGATGCTGGCGGCGCTCCAGGCGCAGGCGACGCAAGCGGCCCTCCCCACGCAGCTTAGTTGGGAAGCCTATATGCGCTGCGGCATGGGCATCTGTGGTGCATGTGAGCATGACGGCCAGGTGCTCTGCCTTGACGGGCCGGTGCTCGCCCACGCCGCCTGACAATTCCTTGCCAGATCGAATGGACACCATGTTGTCAACCCCTCATCCGGCCATCGCCGCGGTTATTGCCGCGGCCGGGCGCAGCACCCGCATGGGGGAACCCAAACAGCTGCTGCCCTGGGGCGACCGCACGGTGCTGGCCGCGGTCGCCGCGAACCTGGCCGCGGGCGGGGCCGAGCCGGTGGTCTGCGTGGTCGGCCATTTGGCCGAGCGCATGGAAACCGCGCTCCAAGGGGCGGCGGTCCAGATTGTTCGCAACCAGGACTTCGCCCAAGCCGAAATGTTGAGCTCCTATCAGGCCGGGGTCCGCTATCTGGAGCAGAGCGCGACCACATGCGCCGGGACGCTGCTGGCGTTGGGCGACCAACCACACGTCCCTGTTGCGGTCATTGCCCGCGTCGTCGCGCAAGCGCGCCGCACGCCCACGCACATCGTCATCCCTAGCTTCAACCTGCGCCGCGGTCATCCCTTCTACCTCCCGCGGCGGCTCTGGGGCGAGCTGCTGGCGCTGGGGCCGGACGATACGCTGCGGAGCGTCATGCGCCGTCACGACCAGGACGTGGTCTATGTGGACGTGGACACCGACGCTATTCTGCGCGACCTGGACACCCCGGACGACTATGCGCGTTTGCGCGGGCAAGCCTAGCCGCGGCGCACAAGCCGGTCCGGCTTACGGTCACGGCTGACCGGCATGGTACAATGCGAAGTGGTGGGCGGGGCGCGTGGCGGCCTCCCGCCGCTTCGTTCACAGCAGGGAGTCACGAGATGCCGGCTACTATCTATCATCGGTTGCATCAACTTGTGGAGCAGGGTGTGACGGTGGCCGTCGCCACCATCACCGACGTCAAGGGGTCGGTCCCGCGTGAAGTGGGCGCGAAGATGATCATCCACCCCTACGGCCAGCATGTGGGGACGGTGGGCGGCGGGTGCGGCGAGGCGGACGTGATCCGCGCCGGTCTCGACGTCATCCAGGACCGCACGCCGCGCAACGTGCACGTGGACTTGACCGAAGAGATTTCCATGCAAAGCCTGGGCGTCTGCGGCGGCGTGATGAACGTCTACATCGAGCCGTGGGGCGGGCCGGACGCATGAACCAAGCGGTGCTGGACGCGTTGCTGGCCTCCATTGACCGGCGCGAGGCGGTCGCCATGCTCAGCGTCACCGAGGCCGATGGCGTCTTCGCCGGGCAGATGGGCAGCCATTGCGTGCTGTGGCTGGACGAGACGCGGCCGCCCGTGGGCGACCTGGGCCTGGGCGAACTGACGCCCCACGTGGAGTATGACGCACGGCGGGCGCTGGCCGAGCGCGAGCACCGTCATCTCGACTACACGCGGCCCGACGGTCACGTGAAGGTCTTTGTCGAGGTGCAGGTGCAGCCGTCGCATTTGGTCATCGTCGGTGCGGGACACATTGCCGTGCCGCTGGCGACCATCGCCGCGACCTGCGACTTCACGGTGACGGTCCTAGACGACCGCCCGCAGTATGCCCATCCGGGGCGCTTCCCGACGGCCACGCGCGTGATCGCCGGGCCGTTCCGCGCCGAACTCAAGAAGCTGCGCGAGCAAGGCCACCTGGACGTGCACACCTATATCGTGCTGGTGACGCGCGGCCATCAATACGATGTGGAGTCGCTCCTGGAAGTGTTGGACGATCCCCTGGCCTATATCGGCATGATCGGCAGTCAGCGCCGGATTCGCGCCGTGTTTGAGCTGCTGGAACAGGAGCAGGGCATTGACCCGGCGCGTTTTGACCGCGTCTATGCGCCCATCGGTCTGGGGATCGGCGCACGCACGCCCGCCGAGATCGCGGTCTGTATCGTGGCGGAGATGATCAACGTCATGCGCGGGGGGCCGGCTGTGTCGCTCAGCGCGCAGCTCCGTCAGGAACGCCAAGCCCGTCTGGCGCGTGCCGCCGGTCAGGCGGGACTTGACGTGCGCGCCCGGCCTGGGCTATAAGAAGCCCTGGCGTCTTTCCGGCGCTACCCCACCCCAAACAGACACGAGGAGCGAATCATGGCCGTGCCGGTTGGTCTCAACATCTTTTCCGGGTTGGTCGGCAGCACCATGCCTTATCTTGATGCCACCGTCGCCCCCTTTGACTCGATTTGGATGCCCGACCATGTAATGTATGCCAACCGCAACGTGGCCGAGGGGTGGAGCCTGTTTGTGTATGCGCTGGCGCGCTACGAAGACAAGTTGTGCGGGCATCAGGTCCTCTGCAATTCCTTCCGCAACCCGGCGCACTTAGCCAAGATGGCCGCAACCTGCCAGACTCTGTCCGGCGGGCGGGTGGTTCTGGGCATTGGCGCGGGCTGGAACGAGGAGGAGTATCGCGCCTACGGCTGGCCGTTTCCCAGCCCGCGTGTGCGCATCGAGCAACTAGCCGAGGCCGTGCAGATCTGCCGCGCCATGTGGACGCAGACGCCCGTCGTCTTTCACGGCAAGCACTATGAGATCAACGGGGCCTACTGTGAGCCGGCGCCCACGCCGATCCCGCCGGTGATGATTGGCGGCGCGGGCGAACGCTATCTGCTGCGCGTCGTGGCCGAGCACGCCGACTGGTGGAACTACATCTACCAGGGCGTCGAGGGCCTGGCGCAAAAGCAAGCAGTCCTGAAGCAACACTGCGCCGATGTGGGCCGCGACTATGACGAGATCGTCCAGGTCATCGCGCCGCACATCCTGATCGCCGAGACCGAGGCCGAGGTGCGCCGGCTGCAGGAAAGCGGCCAGGTGCGCGCCACGTCCGGCAACGGCATCGCGGGCACGCCGGAGAAAGTCACCGACATACTCCTGGCCGGGATCCGCCAGGGCGCGCGCCGGGTGATCGTGAGCTTTGCCGACACGCCACGCACCGACGGCACGCTGCTCTTCATCGAGCGCGTGCTGCCCCACCTCACCAGCTAACCAAGCCCCGCCGAGCGGCCTATTTGACCTATGATCGCGTCTTATTTCGGTACGTTGCGGACGCTGAACCGCAACGTGCTACTCTACTTGGGTGCGTCCGCGCTGGTCGGTTTCAGCATTGACGGCGGCATCTATTCCGTACTGTTCAACCTGTTCTTGGTGCGGCTTGATTACGGGCCGGAGTTCATCGGCCAGATCAACTCGGCGGGCATGGTGGCCTTTGCGCTGGCGAGCCTGCCCGCGGGCGCGATGGGGAACCTGGTCGGCCTGCGCCGCTCCTTGGTCATTGGTCTGCTGATGGCGCTGGTGGGCGGCCTGGCGCTGCCGCTGGCGACGCTCTTTGGCCCGCAATGGACGCCGACCATCCTCATGGCGGGTTTCGTCGTCATCTACATCGGCATTGCGGTCTACTTCGTTAACGCCGTGCCGTTCGTCGCCGGTATCAGCAGCCGCGGCGAGCGCAACACGGCCTTCGCCATGCAGACCGCGCTGATCTCGCTATCGGGCTTTCTCGGCGCGCTCGTCGGCGGCTTTCTGCCGCGGCTGTTCTCCTGGCTGCTGGCCGTCCCCCAAAACGAGCCTGATCCCTATCGCTACCCGCTCTTTGCGGCGTCGGTGATGCTGGTTCCGGCGCTTGGCTTCCTGCTGGCGATCCGCCGTCCCGCCGCCGCCACACCGGAGGCGGAGTCGGAGCCCAGTCGTGCGCCATCGGGACGCGTGGAGATGGGCATTTTGGTCACGGTCTTGCTGCTCTCAACCGTGCGCATGTTCCAAGTGTCGGGCGTAGCCGCGGCCTCGACCTTCTTCAATCTCTATATGGACACGGCGCTGCAAGTGCCGACGACGCACATCGGCATTATCTCCGGGTCGGCGCGCTTGATCGGTTTCTTTCTGGCGATGGTGACACCGATCGTCGTGCAGCGATGGGGCGCGCCGCGGGCGGTCATGGTTTCGTCCACCATCTCGGCGCTCGGACTCGTACCGCTCGCGCTGATCCCGCTCTGGCCCGCCGCGGGGCTGGGCTACATGGGCGTCATGTCCATGACGTCCATGCGCTTTCCGGCGTATATGCTGTTTTGCATGGACGTGACACCTGCGCGCTGGCGCGGGATGCTGGCCGGGCTGGGCGAGACCTTTGGCGGGATCAGTTTTGCAGTGGTGGCGCTGGTAGGGGGGTACATCATCGAACAGCAGGGATTCCCCGCGCTGTTCCTGCTGGGCTGCGGCCTCGCGCTCGTGGGCAATCTGCTATTCTATCTGTGGTTCATGCCGCCGCGGGCGCGCCGCGTGGCGACGCCGGTGATCTAGCCGGCGTCGCGACCGCCGGGGGGCGCCACAACTGCCCGGCTGCGCGGCGGCCCGGCTACGGCTTGATCTCGTCGACCCGCACGGGCCGGTTCTGCTCCACCGACCGCCGCGCGGCCAGGCCCAAGACGACCGGCGCACGGCCGTCCGCACCACTAACCGGCACGGGGCGGTCAAAGCGCACGGCCTCCACAAAGGCCGTCACCTCGGCCACAAAGCTCTCGGTATAACGTTCCATAAAGAAGTTCAGGGGCAGATCGCGGTGGATGCAGGCCGCGGTGCTGACCACGGCATTGTTCGGGTAGTTGTTGCTCGTGGCGATGCTCCCGGCGCTGCCCAGGATCTCGACGCGCTGGTCATAGCCGTAGACCGCGCGGCGGCTGTTGTCGATCACACCGAACGCGCCGTTGGCGAACTTGAGCGTGACCAACACCGTATCCAGGTCGCCCGCCGCGCCGATGGCCGGGTCTACCAGCACACCACCCACGGCGAACACCTCGGTGACTTCGCTCCCCATGAGAAAACGCGCCATGTCAAAGTCGTGGATCGTCATATCCACGAAGATGCCGCCCGACGCCTTGACATAAGAGATGGGCGGCGGCGCAGGGTCGCGGCTGATGATGTGCATGAGGTGGGGCTGGCCGATTTCGCCCTCGCTGACGGCGCGGCGCACGCGTGCGAAGTTGGCGTCGAAGCGGCGGTTGAAGCCGATCTGGAGTTTGACCCCGGCGGCGTCAACGGCAGCCAGGGCCGCGTCAATCTTGACCAACGCATGGTCAACCGGCTTTTCGCAGAAGACATGCTTGCCCGCGGCGGCGGCCGCGGTGATGATGCCCGCGTGGGTGTCGGTCGCGGAACAGATGAGAACCGCTTCGATGGCAGGGTCGTCCAGGAGGCGACGATAGTCGGACGTTACCCGGGGGCCGCCTACCTGGCGCGCCAGGTCGACGGCGGCGGCCTCCTGCACGTCGGCGATGGCCGCCAGCTTGGCGGTAGGGATGCGATGGGCCAGGTTGGTGGCGTGAACGCGGCCAATGCGGCCCGCGCCGATCAGCCCGACCGCCAGTTGCTCGGTATGCATGGTTGCCACGCTGCCTTTGCTGCTAGAGTCCGATGGTCCGAAGATAGTCGCGGTTGCGTTGGGCGCTGGCCTTAGGGCTGCCCATGCCGGGCAGCACGTCCTGTTCGACGGTGATGAAGCCGCGATAGCCCCGCTCACGCAGCCAGGCGGTGACGGCGGGGAAGTCCACACAGCCCCGGCCCAACTCGCAGAAAACGCCCTGCCGCACCGACTCAAAGTAGTCCCAGCCGTGGGCCGCAGCCTGCGCGGCGACTCCGGCATCACAGTCCTTGTAGTGGACATACCAGATGCGGTCGGCGAAGCGGTTGAGCGCATCCATCACCGTCGCGCACCCGCCCGCGCCAAAACTGTAGTGGCCGGTATCGAACACCAGGCCAAGCAGCGCGGGGTCGGTATTGTCCAACAGGCGGGCGGTCTCGTCCGGCGTCTCCACAAAGCCGCCGCAGTGGTGGTGAAAGACCGTGCGCAGGCCGCTCTCGCGCAGGATCGCGGCCGCAATGCGGTTTGCCCCGGCCGCGAAGGTCGCCCACTCGCCGTCGCTCAACACCATCGCGGGCGTGATGCGGCCCGCGTTCAGCGTGCGGACAGGATGCGTGCAGTTGGCGTCTGCCAAGACCAGGAACGGCTGCACAGTGGCGTCCAGTTCGGCGGCGGTGGCGGCCAATAGCTGTGCGGTCCGCACCGCGGTGGCCTCGCCGGGGGTGTGCGCGGCCGGGTCGCGCAGATCAACACCCACAAACGCCCCGGTGAGCGTCAGGCCGCGTGACCGGAACTCCTGCGCCAGCGCGGGCGGCGTGGTCGGCATGAAGCCCCAGTCGCCCAGCTCCGAGCCGGTGTAGCCCGTGGCGGTGAGTTCGTCCAACATGCGGGCGCACGTCAGGCGACCACCCTGTGACCCCTCGAACTCCAGTGTGCCCCATGAACAAGGGGCGTTGCCGATCGCGATTGTCATGGCCCCTGCTCCCTCATACTGCCTAGCCGGGCCATGCGACGGCGCACGGCCCGGCGGGATTGCGACTGAACCAGTGTGTCTAGAAGTGACGGCTCCACTCCTGCGGCCAGCGTTCCACGACCACTTTGGTCTGGGTGAAGAACTCGATGCCGTGGTGCGCCTGGGCGTGTAGGTCGCCAAAGAAACTATCGTTCCACCCGCTGAACGGGAAGAAGGCCATGGGCGCGGCCACGCCGATGTTGACGCCCACATTGCCCGCGTCGGCGGCATAGCGGAACTGGCGCGCCGCCGCGCCGCTGGCGGTGAAGATGCAGGCCATGTTGCCGTAGGCGCGCTGATTGACCAGCGCGATGGCCTCGTCAAGATCCTGGGCGTGCATGAGGCTGAGCACCGGGCCGAATACCTCGGTGCGGGCCAACTCGCCGGTGGGGTTCACCTGGTCGAGGATCGTCGGGAAGAGCCAGTAGCCGTCGTCGAAGCCGGTCACGACCCGCCGCCGCCCGTCGATGAGCACCTCCGCGCCTTCCTTCTCGCCCTGCGCGATCAACCGTTCGATGCGCGCCTTGCTTTCCTTGGTAATCACCGGGCCCATCTGGACCCCGGACTCCATGCCGTAGCCGACCTTGCGACTCGCCGCCACCTCGGCCATCTGGTCGGTGAAGGGCTTGCGCGCGTCGCCCACGGTGATCGCGACCGAGGCAGCCAGACACCGCTGACCGGCGCAGCCGAAGGCCGAATCGCCCATGATGCGCGTCGTCGTCGCCATGTCGGCGTCGGGCATGATTACGACCGGGTTCTTGGCCCCGCCCTGACATTGGGCGCGCTTGCCGTTAGCCGTGGCGCGACTGTAGACGTACTTGGCGACCGGCGTGGAGCCGACAAAGCTGACGGCGCGGATGCCGGGGTGATCCAGCAGCGCGTCGACCGTTTCCTTGCCGCCGTTGACCAACTGGACGACGCCCGGTGGGAAGCCCGCTTCCTCCAGCAGCCGGAAGAGCAACTGGCTGGTCATGGGGACTTTTTCGCTCGGCTTGAGGATGAAGCAGTTGCCCGCGGCCAGGGCATAGGGCATGAACCACAACGGGATCATGCCGGGGAAATTGAACGGTGTGATCG
>CAYJQA010000007.1:0-28001 GCA_964372065.1 uncultured Litorilinea sp. | reverse complement strand
CGGGTCATGCCCCAAGCGTACCACAATCACCCAAAGTGCATAACAGGTTCTAGACAATCATGCGTTATCGTATTCTAGGCCGGACGGGCGTCAAGGTGTCAAGCCTTTGCTGCGGCACGTTGGCGTTTGGGAGCGAGGCCGACGAAGCCGCCTCCGCCGCAATGTTCAAGGCGTGTCTCGACGCCGGCGTCAATTTCTTCGACACGGCCAACGCCTACGGGCCGGCCCGTTCCGAAGAGGTCCTGGGCCGGTTGATGCTGGGTATGCGCGATGACCTGGTCATTACGTCCAAGGTCTGTGCGCCCATGGGACCCGGCGTCAATGACCGCGGGCTGTCTCGCCGGCATATCGTCGCGCAGGTTGAGGGCAGCCTGCGCCGCTTGCAGACAGACCGGCTGGACGTCTACTTTGTCCACTTCTTCGATGCAGCCACACCCATCGAGGAGACCCTGCGCGGGCTGGAGGACCTCACGCGCGCCGGGAAGATTCTCTACCCCGGCGTGAGTAACTGGTCCGCCTGGCAGATCGCCAAGGCGCTGGGCATTGCCGAGCGGCGTTCATGGTCGCGCTTCGAGTGCATCCAACCCATGTACAGCCTGCTCAAACGGCAGGTGGAGGTCGAGATCCTGCCGCTGGCCCAGGCCGAGCAAATCGGCGTGATTTCCTACAGCCCATTGGCCGCCGGCCTGCTGACCGGCAAGTACAGCGGCGGCAAGCAGCCGGAGACCGGCCGCTTGGTCGGCAATCCCGGCTATGCGCGCCGCTATGGCGATCAGATGTACGCCGAGATCACCGCGCGGTTCCTGGCATATGCCAAAGAGAAGGGCATCCACCCGGCGACGCTGACTGTCGCTTGGGCCATGTCCCACCCTGGCATTACCGCACCCATCATCGGCGCGCGCCATGTGGACCAGCTCAGACCGTCGCTCGCCGCCGCCGAGGTCGAGATGGATGCCGCCTGGCGCGCCGAGGTCAGCGCGCTCTCCTTCACCCCACCGCCCGCGACCGACCGCAGCGAAGAGGCTCAGCCGGCCTAGGCGCGCCGCGTGACCTCGTCGAGCCGCCGCCCGTCGCGCCCGCCGCCGCTGCCGCTGTAGGGCTGCCCGGCCCGCCATTCAGCCGGCGGCGGCGCGATGAACTCGCCCAGCGGCAGCGACACGGCACACCGCTCATAGCTTGACCGGTAGGCGGCCTCACAGATCTCCAGCGCCGCCAGCGACCGTTCCAGCAGCGCGAGGTCCAGCGCGTCCGCGTCGATCTGCGCCGCCAACCGGTCCAGATAGCGTTCGTGACCGCTCTTGGGGCCGACGGGGACCTCGACCAGCGCGCCGCCGGGGTGTGCCCCGGACGTGATGCGGTAGCGTGGCTTCCAGCCGAAAAACTCCAGCATCCCCTGACTGCCCACAAGGCGGAACAATGTGCCTTCGTTCGCCTCGGCGACAGGCACGAAGTCCCCCGTGTGCATGATGATGCGCACGCCGCTGCGGGTGTAGGCGTAGGTGACGGCCTCGGTTTCGACCTGCATACCGTCGCGATAGGTGCGCGTGCTCACATCGCACGCAGCCAGCACCTGCACGACCGGGTCATCCGGCAGCAGCGACAAGGCGAAGTTGAGCCAGTGGATCCCCGCGTTGATGATGTCCCACCCGGCGCACTCGATTTCGATGATCTTGAGCGCGCCGATCGCGCCGGACGCCACGCTGTCCAGGATCACACGTCCATGGTCGGCCACCAACAGCCCATGCGGCACGACAGCGGGAATCCGCGCCTGGCGGATGGCCGCCAGCACGCCCAGGCCCGCCACATAGGTGTCGCCCAACGGCTTCTCCACGAGGATCCCGCGCAACCCCGCGGCCAGGCCGTCTTGCGTCACGGTCAGATGGGACGGCGGCCACGTGGAGACGCAGAGAACGTCTACCGCACACGCGTCCAGCAGGCCGCGGTGGTCGGCAAAGGTACGGATCGTCGGATAGGTCGCCTGCGCCTCGCTCCGCGCCGCGGCAGCCACGTCGGCGACCGCCACCAACGCATAGCGCGGCGATGCGTCCAGCGCCTTCATGCTGAGTTTGCCGCCCGCGCCCGCCCCGATGACGGCGGCCCGCAAGACCGGAATGTCTGTCATGGTATCCCCTCCGCGGCGCGGCTGACCACCACGGTCGCACCCGATCGCACCCCGCGCAGCACGGTCGCATCGCCCGTGATTTGGCCCAGGCGGTTGACCGGGCTGTAGGCGCGTGGCGCTGCCCCGCGGCTGACGGGCGTCGGCCCGAAGAAAATGCAGAACGCCTTGCCCGGCGGCCAGTAGGCCAGCGCGCCGACCGGCTGTTCCTCCTGAGCATCGGCGGCTTCGGCGACCGTCACGGGAATCGCGAAGTAGATCTCGTCGCCCCAGACATTGGCCGTGGCGCGCAATGGCAAGGCGGCGGCAACCGCCCGCCCGCTTGGCGAGTCGTTCAGCTCGCCCTGCAACACCAGATCACCCACCTGAATTGTGATGGCCGTCATGCCAAACCTCCGCGGTCTAGGCGCGCACCCGCACGAACTTCTGGATCCGCCCGTCAACTTGGACCTCGCCGACGTAAAGGTCGCCCACCGAGTCAACCCAGATGCCGTGCGGACAGGCCTTGAACTCGCCGGGTGTGTCGCTCTTGCGCCGCCCGCCCCACTGCGCCAGCAGCTTGCGGTCGAAATCGTAGATGCTCACCTGCTGGTCCAACTCGGCGATGTACACCACATCCTTGTCACGGTCGAAGAAGATCGTGTCGGGATGGTAGAGGCCCGTCCACTCGTCCAAGAACTTGCCGGTCAGATCGAAGAACTCGATGCGGTTATGTTCGCGGTCGCACACCCACACACGGTCGTAACGGTCAACGCGCACACAATGGGACAGCCCGAACTGGCCCGGGCCGCTGCCCCAACTGCCCCACGACCGGATCAGCTTGCCGTCGGGCGCATACTGGTGGACGCGTGCATTGCCGTAGCCGTCGGAGATATACAGATCACCCGTGGACGCGATCGCCAGGTCCGTAGGCAGCCGGAACGGATCACCGTCGGCGGCTCCCTGCAACCCCGGTGTGCCCAGGGTCATGACCAACTCGCCGTCCCGGTTGAACTTGCGGACGCAGTGTGTGTTGCGCTCCGTGCAGTAGACGTTGTCGTCGCCGTCGATGTAGATCCCGTGCGCGTCCGCCAGGATGCCCTCGCCCCACGATGCCAGGAAGTTGCCCGCCGAGTCGAACAGCACCAGCGGGTGCTCGCTGCGCGAATAGACAAAGACGCGATCCTGCGAGTCACAGGCCACAGCTGGGATCCAGCCAAACCGCCAACCTTCGGGCAACTTGGCCCAGTTCTCGATTACGTCGTAGGTATAGTCGCCTTCACCATAACGCATGCTGTACGCTCCTTCCTGCGTGGCAGGGGTAATTGCGTGGGCTAGTCGCGCCGCCAGTTCTCCGCCACGTCATCGCGCGGCGTCCACCCGAGGACTCGTTTGACTTTCTCGTTGCTGAACCTGCCGTGGGGCATGTCCGTGAAGATGAAGAACGTCTCGAAGCGCGACGGCAATTGCTCCAGCGGGATGTCCAGCCCGCGCGAGAAGACCTCCGCGCCGTTATGCCATGACACGGCGAAGGGGCGCACCTCACGCATGCGGTCGGGGTTGCCCGGTGTGCGGAAGTTGTAATAGAGATACATCTGTACATACAGGTCATAGGTCTCGGCGTAGACTCGGCAGATCTGATGGCCGAGGGACTTGGTCAACGCATACAGGCCCGTGCCGGGCTGCGGCGCGATGTCCGGGGAAAGCTCGTAGTCGTAAAGCTCATAGCTCGGCCCGGCGATGGTGAAGTGGGGGCCGGTGTTGATGATGCGCCGGATGCCGTGCTGCACCGCGGCCTCCATCATGTTGTAACACCCCAGTGTGTTGACGTCGAAGGCCACCTTGCGGTCGTGGCGCAGCACCGCCAAGTTGATGATGGCGTCCATGCCTTCGGCAGCGTCCATCACTTGCTCTGCATTCGCAATATCGACCTCACGGAACTCACCTTCAAACTCGATCGCGGGCCGGTGGATGTCCGTCACGCGCAACTCGTAATGTGGGGCAAGGAGAGGAATGACATGCGGCCCGAGCATCCCCCCACCACCAAGGATGAGCACTTTCACGCGTCACCAGCTTTCGATTCGTCGATGAGAGCGGTCGGGCTGAAGCCGAGGATTCGTTTGGCGTCGCCGATGGCAAAGCGCGCACCGGGGAACTCCCCTTGGACGTGGATCACCATCCACGGCTGCACCTCGGCGGTCAGCGCCCGATCCACCGCCGCCGCCACGTCCGCGGACGCAATCGCCAGGGGATGCAAGGCTTCCGCGCCGTGGCCGGCTGTGGGTGTCCCCATGCGGAGGGCGACGACGCTCAGCTTGCGCTCGCGGGCAAACTCACGGCACACGGCCTCGCCCAGATGCTTGCCCAGCACGCGCGGTTCCGGCGACGGCCGCGGACGCCACCGCTCCGTCACGTCGTACTCCGGCCCATAGGCAGTCATCAGGTCCAGCGTGCTTAGGTAGATCACCCGCTGCACGCATTCTTGGCTCGCCGCCAAGAGCAGATTGTAGGTTCCCCGTGTCACGTAATCCAGATAGTCGTGCGCGGAGTCGGCAGGGTCCGGCTCGGCCACATGCACCACCGCATCCAGGCCCCGCACCAGAAGGTTAGTAGAGGCATCGTGGCCCAACGGCGCCACGGCAAACTCGCCGGTGAGCCGGTAGTCGCGGCGGTCCGTCAGGCGCAAGGCGTGACGACCGGAAAGACCCTGCACCACAAGCTTCGCCAGTTCCGAACCGGCGGAGGTGATCAGCAGATTCATAGAGCACACTTGTCTCTCATGGACCAAGCACCAGGTTGGAGCCGCAGCCGTCCACGGCGCGGAAGCCGGTCATGCCGCCCTGCCCCCGTACCGGCGTGGTCGCGATAGCCCGCTGGCTAAAGTACTCTACCGCGGGCGAGATTTCGGTCAATTCCAGCCAAACTTGATAGAGTCCCTCGCCAAAGCTGTCAAGGTACTCCTGTACCTCCCCCGCCGCGCGCGGGCACAGCACGTCGATGTGGAACGAGTCGAGCGCATAGCGCGCCCACGTCACACCGTCGGCCACACCTTCTTCGCGCAGGGTCAACCCCAATTGGCGACCGTAGAGGTCCTTGGCGCGCGCCAGGTCATGCACCGCCACCGCCACACCCCGCACGCGCCGCGTCCCGTTCGCGTGGCGGCCCGGCGTCTCATGGCGCAAGCGATCCGCATCGGCCATGCCCCATTGGATGAAGAACGGCCACGGTCGCCGCCACGCGGTGCCGCCGGGGACCAGCAACTGCCATTCCAGCAAGACACCGTCCGGACGCAACCGCCGCATAGGAAAGGGCCCGATGGCGTCCAGCCCCTCGGCGCGCAGCCGCGCCGCCATCCCGTCGATGTCGTCGGTGGCCAGCGCGAACCCCAACATGCCGCAGGTGTGGCGGCGGAGAAATTCCACCAGAGGCACGCGCGTGCTCCCTGCGGCCAACGCCTCCACCTCGTCGTACACGGACAGCAGTTCCAGATAGTCCAGCCCGAAGCGCACAATGGCGTTATGCGTGCCAAGCCCGCTGTGGCGTCCACCGGGATAGACGGCAAAGCCCAAGCTGTCCGCGTAGAAACGTGATGCCTCGGCCAAGCTTCGCACACCGATCACGGCGTGGTCAAAGCGCAGGTTCATGCCGGCTGCGACCCCATCACTTCATCCGCGTAGGCAAAGAGCGCGGGCGTGCCGCCGGTGTGGAGGAAGAGGACGGGCACGTCACGGTCCAGCCGGCCGCTGCGAATATCGGCGATGAGCGCGGCCATCGCCTTGCTTGTGTACACCGGGTCCAACAACAGCCCCTCGCGCTGTGCCAGCAGGTGGATCGCGGCCAGACCTTCGGCGCTGGGCACGCCGTAACGCTCGCCCACCCAACTGTTGTCGTTGGCGAAATCACGCTCGGAGAACGTCACCTCCAGGCCAAGCCGGCCCGCGGCCTGATTGGCGATGCGCACCATGCTGGCGACCCGGTCGTCGAAGCCTTCAGACGGGCCAAACGGGCAATATCCGCGCACCTGAATCGGTGAGCGCGTATAGGCGAACCCCAGCACCAACCCCGCTTGGGTGGTGTCGAGCGCGGCGCTGTACAGATACTCCGGGTAGATGCCCAGTTCGCGGCACTGGCGGACGGTCTCCAGCGCCGACTCGGCATAGGCGATGGCGTCGAGATCGACGGTGTCGTCTCGGCGCGGCCAGTAGACATTGCGGCCCTCGGCTTGTAGCCGGTCAACGGTGGCCTGGATGGCCGCGCGGTGAGGCGCCATTTCGTAGTCGGGCATGAGCGTAACCTTGGCCCCGAATAGCCGCTGCAAGAAATGGTTGCCCTGCACCGCGGTCTTGTCAATCTCGCGATGCGGGCGCAGCACGAGGTGCAGCTCCAGCCCCACCCTGGCGCAGGCCGCCGCCATCTGCCGGCAGTAATTCGATTGCACAGCGGCCCCGGTCACGACTACCTCTGCGCCCTTGGCCTGAGCATCGGCCAGACTGAACTCCAGCATACGCGTCTTGTTGCCGCCAAACGCCAGCCCGGTCAGGTCGTCGCGCTTGACGTAGATCTTTGGCCCGCCCAGCTCGGCGCTCAGGCGGTCCAGCGCCTCCAAGGGCGTGGGCCGCACCGAGACGAGCGGCACGCGCGGCAGTTTCGCCAGCGCCGCTTCCAGTTGTCGTTCGCGATCCAGACTCATTTTGGCTCTCTCTTCGGTTATGCGATTTGTCGATGGGTCCAGCGCAGACCGGCGCAACCGGCGTCGGTCCTGCGGATGGCGATTCGGGAGTTCCACACAGCAACGTGGGACGCCGGCAGCGTCCGCCTGCGCCCCACGTTGCCTTGCCGGTAAACCTGCCGTTTGCACCGCGTGCGAAACGCGGTGCAAACGGATGTGACATTATTTGGCGGCGAGCGCCGCAACCACCTTCTGCGGGGCCATCGGTAGTTCCGACAGGCGCACACCGGTGGCGCGGTAGATCGCGTTGGCCAACGCCGCCGCGGGCGGAACAATCGGCACTTCGCCCACGCCGCGCACGCCATAGGGATGCCCCGGATTGGGGACTTCCACCATGATCGTGTCGATCATGGGCAGGTCCAGCGCAGTCGGCATGCGATAGTCCAGCAGCGACGCGTTGAGCAGATGCCCGTCCTTGTCGTAGAAATACTCCTCATTCATGGCCCAGCCGATGCCCTGCGTGACGCCGCCCTGGATCTGCCCCTCGGCATACGACGGATGAATCGCCGTCCCGACGTCTTGCACCGCCGTATAGCGCAGGATGGCAACCTTGCCCGTGTCCGGATCAACTTCCACATCCACGATGTGGGTGGCGAACCCCGGCCCCACGCCCGTCGGGCGGACCGACGCGCTGGCAACCACCGGCACGTCCACGTTCGCAAGTTCCTGCGCGGCCTGCTTGAACGACAGCGAATGGCCGTTCTGCGTGAAGACGCCGGCCTCGAACTTCACCTCGTCGGCCTGCACACCCCATAGGCTCGCCAGTTCCTGGCGCATTAGATCGGCCAGCTTGTTGGCGACCTCGAAGACGGCATGGCCGGTGGCAAAGGTCACGCGGCTGCCGCCCGTGCCGTCGTTGTAGCCCACCGAGTCGGTATCGACCACATGCGGGTTGATGTCTTCCGCAGCAATGCCCAGCGTCTCCGCCATCATGATCGCCATGGACGCCCGGCTGCCGCCGATGTCCGTCGAGCCTTCGATCAGATTGACGCGCCCGTCCGGGTTGACGCTGGCCGCCACGCTCGACTTGCCGCCGCCGTTGAACCAGAAGCCTGAGGCCACCCCGCGCCCGCGGTTCTTGCCGGCCAGCGGCGTCCTGTAGTGGGCGCTCTGCATGGCCGCCTCAACGGTCTCAAGATAGCCGATACGCCCGTAGATAGGCCCATCCGGCCGCCGCACGCCTTCGACGGCCGCGTTGCGCCGCCGGAACTCCAGCGGGTCCAACCCCAGCTTCTCGGCTACCTCGTCCAAGACGCTCTCCGACGCAAACGCCGCGTTGGTCCCACCGGGCGCGCGATAGGCTGCGGTCTTCGGTTTGTTGACGATCACGTCGTAGCCATCAATCTGAACGTTATCCAGGTTGTAAGGGGACAGAATCACGCCGCCCCCCGCCCCCACCGGCGAACCGGGATACGCGCCGGCCTCATAGATGAGTTCCGCCTGCGCCGCCGTGATCTTGCCATCCTTGGTCGCGCCGATCTTGACCTTGATGTACGACCCGGACGTGGGGCCGGTGGCCTGCAACACCTCCGTGCGCGACATGGCAATCTTCACCGGGCGATGGCCCGCCTTCTTGGAGAGCAGCGCGGCGGGCACGTCGGTATACGCGGTGAACTTACCGCCAAAACCGCCGCCGATCTCCATCGGCGTCACGCGCACTTTGGAGATGGGCACGCCCAGCAACTCAGACACCTGGTTGCGGATCTGCCACGGTCCCTGCGTCGAGGTAAACACCTCTATCTGACCGTCTTGGTTGAAGATCACGGTCGAAGAATGCGGCTCCAGATAACCCTGATGGACCATGGCGGTCTTGAACTCGCGCTCGACCACGACGTCGGCCGCAGCGAAGCCTGCCGCCAGGTCGCCGCGCTGATGGCGGAAGTGAGCCGCGACATTCGTCTGGCCCGGCAGCATCTTGCCCAACTCGTCGGTGCGCAGGTCATCCAGAATGATCGGCGCACCGGACTGCATGGCTTCTTTCATGTCCAGCACAACGGGCAGCAGTTCATACTCCACCTTGATCAGCGCCAGGGCCTCTTCCGCGGTGTGGATGTCCGCCGCCGCGACCGCCGCCACCGGATGCCCGTGGTAGAGGACCTTGTCGCCGGCCAAGATGTTGTTGGCCAGATACTTCAGGTTGACCGCGTCCTCACCCATCTCCTCGATCTTGTCTTCCACATGCGCCAGGTCCTTGGACGTGACGACCGCATAGACGCCGTGCAGTGCTTCCGCCGCACTGGTGTCGATGGACTTGATCCGCGCATGGGCATGTGGACTGCGCAGGACCTTCCCATACAACATGCCGGTGAAATTCGTGTCGTTGGCGTACTTCGCGCGCCCCGTCACTTTGTCGGCCCCATCGTGGCGAATGGGGCGCGTGCCAACCACTTTGTACTTCTGACCGCTTGCAGGTATCGTCGCCTGGGTCATGCGTCTTGCCTCCCTAGATTCTGTGTGCCGTGTGCTCAAACTGGTACGCGGGTAAAACGCGGCCGCTCCTTGTCAGCGCCGTCCGAATGATGCGTGTAGATTAGCACAACCGGGCAGGATGCAAAAAACCCTATGCAATCAAGCGGCTTTCGCGGGCGCTCCGGCCCATCACAGCAATCCACGCGCGGACTGGCCTTGTGGTACACTCCTGGAAAAGCCAATCCGCCACCGTCCCACGCCCGGAGCCAGCGTCTATGACCACATCTCGCGTTCCAATGCGCTACAACCGTTTGGGCCGCAGCAACCTAACCGTCTCGGCGCTTGCGCTGGGCACGGTCGAACTGGGCCTCGACTATGGTATTGCCGCGCCGGGCGAATTTGGCCGGCCCCCGGTGGCAGATGCGGTGCGTCTAGTCCACGCGGCGCTGGACGCCGGGATCACGCTCATCGACACGGCGCGTGCCTACGGGGCCAGCGAAGAGGTGCTGGGTGCGGCGCTGACCGGACGCCGCGTCCAGGTGGTACTTGCCAGCAAGGTCGCCACGCAGGCGCCGGGCGGCGTGCCGCGGCGCGGCCCAGAACTGCGGAGCCACATGCTCCAGTCTCTGGAAACCAGCCTCGCCGCCCTCCGCACCGACTACCTGGACCTCTGGCAGATTCACAATGTCGACCAGGGCGTGCTGGATGAAGTCGACACAATTGGAGCGGTGTTCGCCGAAGTGCGCGCCGCGGGGATGGTACGCAGCGTCGGCGGCTCCTTCTATGGACCGGACCTGCCGCTGGCCGCCCTGGACAGTGACCTGTTCGACGTGATGCAGATCACCTATTCGGTCCTCGACCAGCGCGTGGCCGACCGCTTCTTTACACGCGCCGGCCAACAGGACGTCGGCATCATGGCGCGCTCTGTGCTGCTCAAGGGCGCGCTCACCGAGCGCGCCGAGCACTTGCCCGACCACCTGCATGCGTTGCGTATGCGCTCGCGTGCCTTCCGCGAGTTGGTGGCCGCCAACCGTCCGCACGTGACACCCGCCCAGGCGGCCATCGCGTTTGCCCTCGGCGAGACGGCCATCCACTCGGTGCTGATCGGCGTGCGGACGGAAGCGGAACTGCTCGCCAACCTGGCGGCGCTGGCGGTCGACCTGTCGCCGGAGCTGCGCGACCAACTCGCTACGCTGCGCCTCGACGACGCCGATCTGCTGAATCCGGGAACGTGGGGCATCCCTTGACGGCTAGAATTCCTTCGCCACGTTGCGGCCGATGAAGGAATACTGCTCCAGTTCATACACGCAGCCGTTGGCCGGAGACGAGTCGTGGGAGACCCAGAACAGCACATGCGCGGCGGCCTCTTCGGGAACCATGATGCTGCCGCGCGGGGCAAAGGCCCGCGGCACATTTTTCTCCCAACCCGGCGCCAGCCCCTCGCTCTGCTTGAGCGCGATCTCATTGGGTGATGCCACCCAGCCTACATTGATCTGATTGATCCGGATCCCGTCAACGGCATACGCATTTGCCAGATTGCGCGTAAGCGTCACCAGGCCGCCCTTGGCAATCGAGTAAGCCAACAGATCGGCTTGGCCGCACAACGCATTGATCGAACCGATGTTGACCACAACGCCGTGATGCTGCTGGCGGAACAGCGGCATTGCGGCCTGAATGATAAGCAGCGGCGCGCGCGTGTTGACGGCCATCATGCGGTCAAAGAAGGCCGCGTCGGTGGTCTCCAGCGTGCCGCGTGTGGTCAGGGCCGCGTTGTTGATGATGCCGTCCAGCCCGCCGAACCGCTGCACGGTGGCATCTACCAGTAGCTTCCCGCTGGCGGGTTCGGCGAGGTCGGCAATTACATAAGCCGCGGCATCGCCCAGGTCAGCCGTCACTTGACGCGCCCGCGCCTCATCGCGACCATGGATCATCACGCGTGCACCTTCGGCAACGCACAAACGTGCAGTAGCTTCCCCGATACCGGTTGTGGAGCCGGTGACAAGAATCGTTTTGTTCTCTAGTCGGCCAGCCATGTTTCCACCCATCTAGTTTGGAGTTGAAGTATCACTATCATCGCGTTCACGGATCCCGGCTAGCTGCGCGGCCAGACCGCCGTCACAGATGCCGCCGTTTCCGCCACGGCCTGTTCCACGGGTAAGGCGCGCACACGCTGGCTAAACGGTTCCGCCGTGACCGGCCCGTCGTAGCCAATCGCTTGCAAGGCCGCCATAAAGCCGCCAATGTCCATCACGCCGGTCTCACCGGGCAAGGCGCGCACGTTGTCCACCTGCTCATCAATCGGGATGCCCGCGGGCGCGTCATTGATGTGCACGACCACGACGTCCGCGTTCGCCAGCTCCAGCACCAGGTCATTCGTGCCGTGTGACGTATAGAGATGCCAGAGGTCCAGCAGCAAGCCCACGTTCCCGGTGTCAATCGCCGCCGCCAGCGCCAGCATCCCTTCGAGCGTGTAGAGGAAGCGGTACGTGCGCGTGGCGCGCAGCGTTTTGGGGCCGATGAACTCCAGGCCAAAGCGAATCCCGTAATCGGCTAGGATCAGCGCGGCCGGGCGCAGCCGCTCCACATGGAAGCGGAAATTCGCGCGCAGGTCGCGCTCATTGTCGCCGGGCAGCAGCCAGGTCGCGGTCCGGTCACAGCCCAGATCGAGCGCCAGTTTTGCCTGCGCCGGCAGCAGCGCCAGCCCTTGCCGCCAAGTGGCCTCATCTTTGCGATACTCGACGGGGAAGCCAAACGACCCGGGACGCACGCCCGCGTCGTCAAACCGCGCCTTAACGCCGGCCACCCCTTGCGTGGCCGCCAACTCTTGCGCGTCGGTAATGGAAAAGTCAATCCCGCCGAAGCCGTGACGGCGGGCGAGATCGATCTGCTCCGGCAGCGTGGCGTTGACGCCAATCGCCCCGGTGTTCAGGTTGGGATACATGGGCCGATTCCTTGTTGGGATGCAGTGGATTGCGGCCCGCGACGGCTTGGGGATGGAGCGGTCGCGGGCCGCCACAACGCCAGTTTGGATTGGTTAGTCGGCGGCGCCCCCCGAAAGCGCGGCGGGCGCAACGGCGCTCAACGCCCACGGGCTGAGCATATTGCCGGCCGTCCCAAAGCTCAGCGGAACCTCGTCCACGAGCGTAAGGCGTGGGTGATCCAGCACGGCCTGGCGCAGACTCGGACTCACAAAGATGTGGTCCAGCGTGAGCGTGTCACGGATAAAGACCATCCTAGCCTGTTCGGCGGGCATGGCGCAGCCACGCACCGAGACTTGCAACGCCCGGCGGTCGTCGGCCATGGTGATGGGCAGACTCACGCGGAACATGCCGAAGATGCCGGAGGTGACTGCGTTGGTGTAGGTAGCCACCCAGTCGATTTTCTGCGCCACGCGGCCGGTCGTCACGTTTGCCAGGCCGAGGCCGGCGACGTTCCCGTGCGTCTCTTCGGTCAGGTCCAGCACCGTAATGATGGCGACATCGATCTTGCCGAAGTGCTCGGGCTGGCGCGGGATCATCAGCCGGCTGATGATGTTCGTATCCATCCCTGTGCCCGAAATATTCTTGCCCAGCGTCTTGAGGACCAGCACGTCGATTTCCGGGAAGGGCAGGCTTGCCATCAGACCCTTGGCCTTCTCCAATAGCGCGGCCTCGGTGGCGGTGCCGACCTTGTCCGCGGTCAGGCCGACGATCTCCGCGGTCTGGTCATAGGCGTTCTCGATGGGACAGAGCGCGCCGGCGAAGTTGGTGCTGTCGGCGTAGATGCGCGCCGTCGGTTCCAGATACTTTTGGAAGTTCGCGCCGCCGCCCGCGTGCATGAGCGCCGCGCCGAACTGCTTGCCCAGGCCGATGACGCACATCTTGGACGGGCCGCTCTCCAAGTGCGAGCGAAAGTCCGTGTGCGGCTTGATCCGGCTTACCAGGATTGCATGGTCGGCGGCCATCGAGTCCACGCCCTGATACAGCGGTGGGCCGTTCGGGATTCGCCCAATTTCCTTGACTTCCATCGTCGCGCGGATAGGCGCGCCGACGGTGGCTTCGGTCACGCCGAGTTGCGCCAGCATGCCGCGCTGACCGTCCGCGGTCGCGCCGCCATGACTGCCCATCGCGGGCACGACATAGGGTTGCAGCCCGGCCTCCTTCAGCCGATCCACGGTTGCGCGCACGATGGCCGGCAGGTTGGCGATCCCGCGGCTCCCGACGCCGATCGCCACGGTCTTGCCTGTGCTCAACCGGGCCAGCAGCCCGGAGTCCTCCAGCGCGGCCCGCGTGGCCGCGGTCAGGTCCGTCGCCTGCGGTGCATCAAACCGCTGCTGGACCGCGAGTACCTTATCCGGCAGCGGCGCCGGGAAATCCAATGTCTCGATCTGCTCTAGGAGTTTCATGGGATCCCTTTCTATCGGGTAGGCCGCGACCGCAGTCGCCGCAACTTCTGGGGGCGGTGGGACAATGACCCTTCCAATGGTCCTACGTTTGACCACTTTTGTCAACGTTGTAGACGACTTGCACCCCGTGTGGGGCGACGGTCACAACCGGGCCGCTAGAGATCGTTTGACAGACGATTCAGCCCCGCATATGATTCGAGGCTAACGCCGTTGGCCTGCTACCAATCCGGTCTGGATGCGTGTCACGTACAGTCTAGGACGGACACGCTAGGGCCGCCTACCATTCCACTCATCCATCCAAACATTGGAGTCACTGATGAGACTTGGCGTCGACATATTCAGCTTACGCTTCAACGACTGGGATGCACTCCAGCACCTCGCCTATGCCGCCCGCATTGGGCTTGAGGTAGTCCATTACTCCGACCTCTCCACCTTCCGCAGCGACGATCCCGGCTACCTAAGCGAGCTAAAGCGGGAAGCGGATCGCCTCGGCCTAGCCATCGAGGTCGGCATGGGGTCGATCTGCCCTACGTCGACGACGTTCAAGTCGGACCGCGGGTCCGCGGTCGACCAACTCAGCCACATGATCCGGATCGCCGTGCAGTTGGGGTCGCCGGCCGTCCGTTGTTTCCTGGGCGCCAATGCCGACCGCCGCACCCCAACGCCCCTCTCCGCCCACATCGACGCGGCGATTTCAACGTGCCAAGCGGTGCGTGACTTGGTGATCGACTCCGGCATCAAGATCGCCATTGAGAACCATTCCGGCGACCTCCAGGGTCGCGAACTGCGGGACCTCATCGAGCGCGCCGGTCCGGATTTCGTCGGCGCATGTATCGACAGCGGCAATCCGCTGTGGGTCGCCGAAAACCCGCTGACGACCCTCGAGCACCTGGCCCCGTACGTGGTAATGAGCCACGTGCGCGATACCGCCGTCTGGCCCCATCCGGATGGCGCGATCGCCCAATGGGTGGTGATGGGCGAAGGCAATGTGGGCCTCGACGAGTGGGCGCGCAGCTATCGCGCGCTCTGCCCGCATGTCCCCTTTACGCTCGAGGTCATTGCCACGCTGCCAGCCAAGGTGCTCAATTACCTGTCGCCGACCTACTGGGAAGCCTATCCGCAGACGCCGGCGCATGAGTTTGCCCGCTTCCTTATGCTCGTACAGAATGGCCGGCCCTACACGCGCCCCACCCTGGCCGCCGACTGGAGCAGCCTGACCCCGACGTTGCGCGCCGCCCTGGGGGAGGCGCAACAACAGCAGCTCGAACAGAGTGTCCGCTATTGTCGCGAGTCGCTGGGGCTATGAGCGGAGGCCCGCGTTCGGCGTATCACGCGCACTTTGGGAGCAATCCTACGGGCATCCTGGTCCCGATCTGTCAAGATCGCCGAATCCCTTACCAGGCAGTCTTCGACGAGGTCATTTACTGAGGCTTTGCGTGACACTACCCATGGACGCACCCGCTCTGCGGCGCACGACCTGCGCCCGGATTCCAACCGCAGAAGGCGAGTTCCAACTCTGTCACTATGTTGACGACCGCGATGGCAAAGAACACCTTGCCATTGTGATGGGCGACGTCGCCGGCAAGCGTTCGGTCTTGGTGCGCGTCCACTCGGAGTGCTTCACCGGCGACGTCCTGGGGTCACTACGCTGTGACTGTGGCGAGCAGCTTCAGCGCGCCCTGCACCTGGTGGCCGAAGCGGGCGCAGGCGTGATTCTCTATCTGCGCCAAGAAGGTCGTGGGATTGGCCTTGCCGAGAAGCTCCGCGCCTACAACCTGCAGGACCAGGGCTACGACACCGTCGAGGCCAACCTGTTGCTGGGCCACCAGGCTGACGAGCGCGAGTATTCGGCGGCGGCTGCCATGCTGCGCGACCTGAACATCGAGTCGATCCGCCTGCTCACCAACAACCCTGCCAAGCTTGATCACTTGGCGGCGCTCGGTATCCGCATCGACGGGCGCATCCCACTCGTCCCCACGTTCACGGCGGATAACACGGCCTACTTGGCCGCCAAAGTGCAGCGAATGCAGCACATGCTGAACGTTCCAGCCGTCACCAACGGTATGCACGACCATGACCTGCGCATCGGTGCGACTGACCACGAGGAGCAGATCGCGTCACTCCAGCAGCACATGGCCCGCGTCGCTACGGCGCGCCGCCGGCCCTTCGTAACCGTGAGCTATGCCCAGACTCTAAATGGCACGATTGGGAGTCCGGACGGCGGTCCACTCCACATCAGCGGGCCTGCCTCTCTGCAGGTGACGCATCGCCTGCGCAGCTTGCATGACGCCATCCTGGTGGGGATCGGCACCGTCTTGGCGGATGATCCCAAGTTGACCGTGCGCCTGGTTGAAGGCGACAGCCCGCAGCCGGTCATCGTGGACAGCCGCCTCCGCCTGCCGGCGTCGGCGCGCCTGTGGCAGCATCCCAAGCCGCCCTGGATCGCAACGCTGAATGATGAGCAGAGCGCGCCCACCTTTATGATCGCCAACTCGGCGCGCGTCATGACGGTGCCTGCGACCCACGACGGTGGCGTCCATTTGCCCAGTTTGCTCGACCGGTTGTGGGAATGCGATGTGCGTAGCGTCATGGTCGAAGGCGGCAGCCGCATCATCACGAGCCTCATCGCGCAAAGTCTGGTGGACTTTTTCGTCGTGACGGTGGCCCCCCGTCTGGTCGCCGGGACGAATGTCCTCGCGTCCCGCGGCCACGCGGGCCTACCTGCCGCCACTCTGACCGGCGTTACCTACACCCAAGCGGGCGAAGACCTGATCCTGTGGGGCAGCGTACCGCCCTGGGCGGAAGGCGTGGCTGCCGACCATGCGGTTCCCCACCATCAGCCGGCCGTTGTATGAGCTTGCCCTGCCGTCGGGTATATTTCGCCCAGCCGTACCAGGTAGAGGTCCGCACCGAACCCTGTCCGTCCCCCGGCCCGGACGAGGTCCTGGTGCAGACCGAAGCGTCGGCGGTCAGCGCCGGGACGGAGCTGTTGTTTTACCGCGGCCAAGCGCCGCCGGACCTCCCGGTCGATGCGTCCATTGCTGGACGTCAAGCGCCGGTAGCATATCCCATCGCATATGGGTACGCCGCAGTGGGAACCGTCGTCGCCTGCGGCAGCCATATCGCTCCGGCATGGCGTGGCCGCTGCGTCTTTGCGTTTCAGCCCCACGCATCCCACTTCGTGTGCCTTCCCGCGGACATGCAGCTTGTCCCCGCTGGGATGCTGCCGGAGACCGCCGCCCTCTTCCCCAATGTCGAGACGGCCGTCAACCTGGTGATGGACGCCGCGCCCCTCATCGGGGAGCGCGTGGTCATTTTGGGCCAGGGCGTGGTGGGCCTGCTGACGCTGCGCTTGCTCGCGACCTTCCCCCTGGCGTCGATCACGGTCGTGGATGCCTACCCGTTGCGGCGCGCCCTCGCGCTCCGGTGGGGCGCGTCAGCCGCATTGAGTCCGGCGGAATACGCCGCCGCCCCCGGCGACCCCGACCTAATCATCGAGGTCAGCGGCAGTCCGCATGCGCTGGACGCCGCGGTCCGAAGTGCAGGGTATGACTGTCGCATTGTGGTGGGATCGTGGTATGGGCAGAAACCGGCACAACTAAGCCTGGGCGGTACCTTCCACCGCAACCGCGTCCACATCACGAGCAGCCAGGTCAGCACCATCGCGCCGGGCCGGGCCGCCCGTTGGGACAAAGCGCGCCGGGCGGCGTTCGCCTGGGACCAACTGCGCCGCATCCCGGTCGCCGACCTGATCACGCAGCGTGCGCCACTCGACGATGCGCCGAGCATCTACCGCTGCCTGGACGAACAACCGCAGACCATGCTGCAGGTGGTATTCCAATACTAGCCGGCGCGCGAGACCACCACGCGCCTATCTGCCATGAAGGTCAGCCGCCATGTATACGCTCGCGGTGCGCCGAGAGTTCGTCGCCCAGCACTTCCTCGTCGGCGGTGACTGGGGTCACGAGAACTTCTGGCACTCACATCACTATGTGCTCGAGTTGCAGTTGGAAGGTTCCGAGTTGGACAAGCACGGCTACCTCGTCGACATTGTTGCCGTAGAGGGTAGCCTGGATCGCCTGGTGCGGCATTTCCGCGACAAGACGCTGAACGACTTGCCGGAGTTTCACGGCCTCAACCCCAGCATCGAGCATTTCGCGCGGATTGCGGCGCAGCGTCTGGCTGCCGAGATCGTCGCGCCCAACGTCACGGGCCTGGCGGTACGCATCTGGGAGAACGACATCGCATGGACTGCCTACCGGCTGGCGCTGCCGGTAGGCCAGTAAGCGCCTTGTCTGCATTGTGAAGATCGGCCTGATCATCTACGGCAGCCTAGACACCGTGTCGGGCGGTTACCTGTATGACCGCATGTTGGTGCGCCAGTTGCGGGTGGAAGGGCACACGGTCGAGATCCTCAGTCTGCCCTGGCGCAACTACCCGGCGCACCTGACGGACAACGCTCGGCTGGCTTGGGCGCGCGCCGTCACGCAGCGGGGATATGATCTGCTACTCCAGGATGAGTTGAACCATCCGTCGCTCTTTGCGCTGGCGCATTACTGGCGGAGCGCGCTGGTCTGTCCACAGATCGCCATCGTGCACCATCTGCGCAGTTCGGAACAGCACCCGGCCTGGCAACTGCCCCTCTACCGGGCGGTGGAACGCAGCTACCTCCGCGGCGTCGCCGGTTACGTCTTCAACAGCCGGACCACCGCGGCCGCGGTTGAGTCCCTGGCCGGGAGCACAAGAGCGCACCATATCGCGCACCCGGCCGCCGACCACATCCAACCCCCGGCGCGCACGGTCGTCGAGGAGCGCATCCGCGCGCGCCAGGCGGCGCGCGGCCCACTACGGATCATCTTTGTCGGCAACGTCATCCCGCGCAAAGGGCTGCACCATCTCCTGGCGGGCCTGACCGCATTGCCACCGTCCGCGTGGATGCTGGACATCGTTGGCAGCCACACTATCGATCCGGCGTACACGGAGCGCCTCCGCGCCGCCGTCGCCGGTGCCGGAGACGCGGCCCGCGTGGTGTGGCATGGTCGCGTCGATGACGTCACCCTGCGCCAACGCCTTGCCGCCGCGGACGTGCTGGCGGTCCCCTCCTACGAGGGGTTCGGCATCGTCTACCTGGAGGCCATGGCCTTCGGCCTCCCCGTTCTCGCCGCCAACAAGGGCGCCGCCTGGGAGATCATCACCCACGGCGTCGATGGCTTCCTGGTTGACCCTCAAAACGCCACTGACCTCGCCGCCTGTCTGCGATCCCTGATCGATGACACTGGCCGGTTGGCGACCATGTCCTTGGCGGCGCGGGCGCGCTATGATTGTCATCCCGCGTGGCAGATCGTGATGTTTGGTGCAGTTCAATGGCTACACGAAGCAACGAACACCTGGAAATCTTCCTGATGCCGCGCCCACAGCACTACTCCTTTGCCCGCTACCTTGCCGCCAAACGGACCGTTGACGACCGTGCGCTCAACCACCACGTGTGGTGTTCTTTCCGCCGCGCCGTGGCCGACCTCCCGCACGTGACCTGCCTGGAACTCGGCGGCGGCATCGGGACGATGGTGGAACGCCTGTGGGAGGCGCGCTGGCTCCCCCCTGCCGCGTACCACCTGGTCGACGCCGAACCGGACAACATCGCCCAGGCGGCACAACGTCTAGGCAGACGCGCGGCCGCCGAACCCGCGGACGCGCCGGGCTTGCACGCTCCTGCCGCGTCCCTTCGCCTGCACGACCCGGCGCGCGCCGACCTGGACGTGCATCTGCACGCGGCGGACGTATTCGACTTTCTGGCCGCGACCCCGGATCTCACCGGCTTCGACGTCGTGATCGCCAATGCTTTCCTTGACCTGGTCGACCTGGAACCGGCCCTGGCAAAATTGACTGCGCGGCTGCGTCCTGGGACGCTCCTCTATTTCACCATCAACTTTGACGGCGCGACGATCCTCCAGCCGGAGATTGACCGCGACCTTGACGCGTTGATTGAGCAGCTTTACCACCGCACGATGGACGAGCGTGTCATCAACGGGAAAGTGTCGGGCGATAGCCACACTGGACGCCACCTGTATCACGCCATGCGCAAAACCGGCATCCAAGTTCTGGATGCCGGCAGTTCCGACTGGGTTGTCATTCCTCGCGCCGGCGGTTATCCCGATGACGAGGCCTACTTCCTCCACTTCATCGTGCAGACGATGGCCGGCGCGCTGGCGGCGCATCCCCTGCTGGACCAGCAACGGTATGCTGAGTGGATTGAGACGCGCCACCAACAGATCGAGCGCGGCGAACTGGTCTATATCGCCCACCAGATCGACTACCTGGGCCGCATCGGCGCTTAGCTTAGCCCGCGTCGATGGCGACTTCGCGCCCTTCCGCTTGGCTGCGATAGATGCCGTCCAGAATCGACAGCACTTGCAGCGACTGCTCGGCGGGAACTGGCGACGGCGCGCCTTCCGTCACAGCCTTCGCAAACTCCACGCACTCCAGCGCATGTGGCTCCATCGGGTCCTTCGTCAACTTGAGTTGGCGATTGGTAAGCTGGATCGAGGCATAGTCCGATTCGAGGAACTCGCCCTTGGGCCAGTGACAGCCGCCCTCCGTGCCATACAGCCACATCTGCATGTCTTCGCCCTCGATATCGTGATGGAGCAGCCAACTAACCTCCAACACCAACGTCGCGCCGTTCTCGAAGCGCACAAATGCTGCGGCAAAGTCCTCGACGTCCCATTCGCCCGTCAGTGGTGTGCGCCGCCAGGCAGCGAACTGCCCGGCATGGTGGGCCAACGGCGACTTGGCGACGCCGCTCACGGCCACCGGCTTCGGGTTCCCCATCAGCCACAGCGTGAGGTCGAGAATGTGCACGCCGATGTCGATGCATGGGCCGCCGCCGCTGTGCTGTTTGAGCACAAACGACGGCGTCGGGTGGAACCCGTTACGCCGCAGCATCCACCCGCGCGCATGATACACATCCCCCAGAACTCCCTTCTCGATCTCGCGCTTCATGGCTTGCGAGATTCCCTTGAAGCGGAAATGCTGGGCCGTCATCAACGTTTTGCCCGCACGGTCGCGTGCCTCAATCATCTTGCGAATCTCGGCCGGTGTGGGTGCGAGCGGCTTCTCGCAGAGCACGTGCTTCCCGGCGTCCAGCGCGGCAATTGCCTGAGACGCATGGTACATGTTGGGCGTGCAGATATCGACGATGTCAATGTCCGGATCGTTGATCAGATCGGCCGGGTTCGTGCTCAACTTCGTCACGCCGTGCAGCCGCCCCCATTCGTCCAGACCGGCGGCGTTGAGATCCGCCCCGGCGATGACTTCCGCCTGCTCCGACGCCGCCCAGCCGGGCATGTGCGTGCGCGCGATCCCGCCGACTCCGATCACACCGACCTTGAGTGTCTTGGCCACTGATGGTCTCCTCTAGCTCGTTTGGTGAGAGATTATTTTACGCATGGAAACTTCGATGCGCGCGGTATTCCCTGTCTGCGCGCGAGCGTCCGGCTGCCCGAACTTGCCCAAGCCCCGCGCCTGCTCTAGACTGACCCTGCGCCTACGTTGACGCGTTCCCATGCCGACCGACAGGAGTCTGCTGCCATGACCACATCACCGATTGACTATGCCCTTGCCATCGACATTGGTGGCACCAAGATCGCGGCGGCGTTGGTCAACCGCCAGGGCGCAGTCATCTTGCGCACGCTGCGCGCCACGCACGCCGAGCTAGGCACGCCATCCGTTCTGCGCACGGTCGTCGACGCCGCGCGCGAGATGCTGGCCGCCGCCCAGCGCTTTGGCCTAGGCGTGCCCGCCATCGGGATTGGCTCGGCCGGCCAGGTCAACGTGACAAACGGCAGCATTTCCTATGCCGGCGGCAACCTTCCGGGCTGGAAAGGACTGCCACTGGCATCCGAAATCGAAACCGCGCTGCATCTCCCCGTCTATGTGGACAACGACGTGAACGCGCTCGCCATCGGCGAACACCATTTTGGCGCCGGTCGCGGCTATCGTGAGGCGCTCTACGTTGCCGTTGGCACGGGCGTCGGCGGCGCGGTCATCCGCGACGGGCAGATCTGGCGCGGCGCGACCTGGAGCGCGGGCGAAGTCTGCCACTTGCTTATCGACATCACCGGCAGCCGCCGCTGCAGTTGCGGCGCGCCCGGCCACCTGGAAGCCTACACCAGCGGACCGGCCATGACCGAACGGTACAAGGAACTCAGCGGCTCCCGCGAGATGCTGGACCTGCGCGCCGTAGCTGCCCTGGCCCAACAGGGCGATGGTCATGCCCTGCGCGCGCTGGCCGAAGGGGCCAACATCCTCGGCGCGGCGCTCGGCGGTGTGCTCAACGTCCTCGACCCGGAATTGCTGGTGATTGGCGGCGGCGTGCCGGAGATCGGCCCCCTGTGGTGGCAGCACTTCGAATCCGCCCTGCGCGCCAACACCATCCCAGGTCCGGCGCGCATCGCCGTGCAGCCCGCCCAGCTTGGCACCGACGCGGTCATCGTCGGCGCCGCCTGGCTGGCTTTCGACGGCGCGGATCGGCGCGCCTAGCGCAGCGCGCCGCGCAAGAAGCTACCCACAGCGGCCAGGTAGGCGGCGAAGTTCTCGCGGCGGATGTTATGCCCCGCGTCCGCAATCTGGATCGACTGTACCCGCGGATTCAGCGCCATCGCCTCAGCCGCCAGCGCCGGCGTAACGATGCCGCCGCGCCCGTCGGCAGGATAGACCAGCAGCAGCGGCGCGGTGAGTTTCGCCAGGTCCTTGCGCCAGCCGCCGCGATCCGCCACGACGAACTCGGCCACCTGGGGTACAACCTGGAACTTGGCGACGCCCCACGGCCCGAATTCCACCTCATCCCATTGGGGGTTGTCGATGTGCCCTTGGGCGCGCACGGCGTCGACGGTCTTCTGTTGGCGGGTCAGGATCGTGTTGGTCCACTCGTCATACGCCTGGGTGCGGGCTGCATCACCTTCGCCCTGCCCCTCACGGAACCCCCAGGCAGGGTCTTCCAGCACAACCGCGCCCACCCGGTCAGGATACGCCGTCGCCAGTAGGCCCACGGAGCCGCCGCCCATGGAGTGCCCCACCGCCCCCGGTTTGTCCAGACCGAGCGCGTCGATCAGCCCGGCCAAGTCCGCGGCGTGGTCTGCGGGCGTATAGCCGCGCGCCGGCTTGTCGGACAGGCCGTGCCCGCGCGCGTCGACCATAATCAGGTCGAAGTCGCTCTCCAGGGCGCGCGCCAGGCGTGTCCAGCAAAGCCCGTTATCCGTAATGCCGTGCGCCAGCACAACCGGCGGCTTTGCGCCGCCCGTCCGCCAATAGTGCAGCTTGATCCCATTGGACTCCACAAACCCATCGGCCCAACCAGACATCTCAACCCCCTTTGCTTTAGTCGTCTGCGCTCGCGGTGGCAACGGGCAGTGGGACGTTCGGCGCGGCCGGCGGCGCGTCGGGCTGCTCCACCTCGGCGTCGAGCGCGCCGTAGCGCCGCAGCTCGGGCGACGCGAGCGCCGTCAACCCGACCACCACCAGCGTACCAATCCCGCCGCTGACGACGGAGAATACCGGACCGAACCAGTGCGCCACCAGCCCCGACTCCATGCCGCCAAGCTCGTTCGACGCCCCGATAAAGATGCTGTTGACGGCTGACACCCGCCCGCGCATCGCGTCCGGCGTAAGTAGCTGGATCAAGGTCCCCCGGATGACCATGCTCACGTTATCGAACGCACCCGTCAAGAACAGCATCGCCAATGCCACCCAGAAGGACCGTGTGACGCCAAAGACGATGGTCGCCACGCCGAACGCGGCCACGCTCCACAGCAGCAACCGGCCCGCCTTCTTCATGGGCGGCAGGTAGAGCAGGAGCATCGCCATCGCGAACGCCCCGATTGCGGGAGCTGCACGCAGCCAACCAAAGCCCGTCGCGCCCACGTTCAGGATGTCTTCGGCATATACCGGCAGCAGATAGACCGCACCCCCCAACAGCACCGCGAACATATCCAGCGAGATCATCGTCAGCACGATCTTCTTGCGCCAAACGAACTCCATGCCCGCGACCAATCCCTGCAGCGACGCTGCACCCACGGGCTTGACCTGCCCCGTGAACTTCATCCGCCCCAACAGCACCATGAACACAACCGAACTCGCCGCCGCAATGACGTAGGCCATTGGCACCGAGAACGCTACCACCACCCCGCCCAACGCAGGACCAACCACAGCCGTGATCTGATTCAGGCTGGTATTCCACATCACGGCGTTGGGGAAGACGCTCGTCGGCACAAGGTTGGGGATCATGGCCGTGCGCGCCGGGCGGCCCAGGATCACCGCCGTCGCGTCCAGGAAGAGAAACAGGTACATCAACCCCACACTGCCGTGCGTGAACGCCATGAAGAACAGACTCACCATCACCAGGCGGGTGCGATCAAAGCGGTCGGCCAGGTAGCCTGCCGGCAGCGCCCCCAGCATCGTCGGCAGCGCCTGCGCCAGCCCGACAAACCCCAACGCCAGCGGGTCGCCGGTGCGCTGGTACATCTCCCAGCCGATGGCTACACTCTGGATCCGTGTGCCAATCATGGCCACGACCCAGCCGATCACATACGCGCGATAAGTGGGCAGCCGAAAAGACGCATAGGGGTCGCGTCGATCCGGTGTGCCGTCGGCTCCGGCCTTCATACTTGCCGCCTTCTGCTAGTGGAGTGTGTCATGGTTATGGCAGTTCCACTCCCAAGAGCTTCAGCGCGGCCAGGAGCTGCGTATCTTGCGTCGCGCCCAGTTCCTCCGGCGTTAGCGCCGCGGCCTCCGCAGGGGAAAGCAGGTCCGCTTCGAGCGGCAGCACGACCTCTTCATCCGGGCTAATGCCCTGTTTGCGTATGAGCCGGCCATTCGGCGTCAGCCACTGACGCGTGCCCAACAGCAGCGCCGATCCATCGGACAGTGAGTAGGGCTGCAGGACCGTGCCCGTGCCAAAGGTCGTCTCGCCGACGACCTTGCCGCGACCGTGGTCCTGGATTGCGCCGGCGAAGATCTCCGACGAGCTAGCGGACCCTGGGTTGACCAGCACCACCATCGGCAACTCCTTGCCGATCCCGCCCGGCTCCACCGCATAGGCCTTGCGGTTGCCGTCCGCGTCCTCCTCCAGCAGCACGTTGCCGTTTTCCAGGAACTGGCTCGTCACCTTGACGGCCTGCTCCAACAGACCGCCGGGGTTATTGCGTACATCCACGATGATGCCCGTCGCGCCGGCTGCCGTCGCGGCTTGCAGCGCCGCCTTCACATCGGTTTCCGCGTTGGCGCTGAACTGGCTCAAGCGAATCAGGCCGATGGTCGTGC
This sequence comes from uncultured Litorilinea sp., assembly GCA_964372065.1. Taxonomy (GTDB): domain Bacteria; phylum Chloroflexota; class Anaerolineae; order Caldilineales; family Caldilineaceae; genus QEUY01. Next base: position 3,065 of record CAYJQA010000007.1, on the reverse strand, counting down.
CCGGCAGCATTCCCCAGCTTGCCGCCGGGACCGTGATCTCCCCGCGCACAATCGTCACTTCGATGCTGCGGTTCTCATCCGGCCGCAGGAGCGAAAGCACGACCTCCGTCCCCTCTGGACCGCGGATCCGCGACACAATATCGTTGAGCGGGAGCGACGTGACATCCTCGCCGTCGACCGCCAGGATAATATCGCCGGACTTGACGCCCGCTTCGGCCGCGGGCGAACCGTCAAAGGGCGCGACAATCACCGGCAACTGGTCGCGTATGCCCAACTGCGCCCCGATGCCGGAAAACGTGCCGGCGAGATCGGTCTGCTGCCGTTCCAACTCCTCCGGGGTGAGAAATGACGTGTGGCCTTCATCGCCAAGCGCCTGCACCATCCCGCGGATCGCGCCATACGTCAGCGTCGTCGGGTCCAATGCGGAGCGGTCCACGAAATTCTCGTGTACCACACCCCACGCCTCCCAGAAGACGTCGAAGATCTCGGGCACGTCGTCGGGCGAGACGCGCGGCGCGTTCAGGCCACCGAAGCCCGACGCACCGACCAGCACGCCCAACCCCAACGAAGTAATCGCCACGAACACAGCCACCACTACAACCACGCCGATCTTCATCCAGCGGCTCATGCAGTCTCCATCCACCCAACCATGTTGCAGCCTCAGAGCCGGCTGCGCGGCCGTGCCGGCGGCAGTGGGACCGGGCGCGCGTCCTCAGTCGCCGCCGCCCAGTCGGCCAGTCGCCGCCGCATGTCGTTCACCACATCCGCCACGTTCGCATTCGCCGCCAGGTTCGTCAGTTCCCAGGGGTCCGCCGCGAGGTCGTACAGTTCGTCCAGGTCCCCCATCGCGTCGTGCACATACTTCCAGGTCGCGGTGCGCACCATCTTGCGCCGGCCTTCCGCCTCACGCCATTGCAGCGTATCCATGAGCGTCGTCCGGCCAAATGGCCGCGGCAGTTGCATCAGATCGTCCCAGCCAAAGCGCTGCCCGCCCGCGCCATATTCCGAGAAGGTCGCATCGCGCGCCGCCGCACCGGTCACAGTCGGCAGCGGCCTGCCGTGCATACTCGCCGGTATGGGCAAGCCCTGTAATGCCAACAGAGTCGGCACAATATCAATCAGATTCGCCATACTGGTGTCGCGTACACCCGCCGGCAGCGCGCCGGGCCAGGAGATGATCAGCGGCACGCGCGTCAACGCATCATAGAACACGCCCCCCTTGCACTGCATCGCGTGTTCGCCCATCAAGTCGCCGTGGTCGGAGCAAAACACCACGATCGTGCTCCGGCGCAGATCCAGCGCGTCCAATGCGTCCAGGATTTGCCCGACGCCGTCGTCGACAAACCGGATCATCGCGTAATACACACCCATCAGGCGGCGCAGTTCCTCCGGGTCATCCCGTCGCACACCCAGGATCTCGTACAGCACACGGTTACGCTCCGGCGCAGTCCCGTCGCTATACTCGTCCTCACGCCACGGCGGTAGGTGAATAGCATGGGGCGGGAAGAGATCGGCGTAGGGCTTCGGCGCGACCCACGGCTCATGCGGGTCCGGAATCGATACCCACAGCGCAAATGGCTCGTCGCGATGCTGCTCAAGAAACCGCACCGTCTGCCCCGCTACCAGCCCGGTGCCATAGTCCTCCAGCGGAAATTCGTTGACTCCGTAGGCAAAGCGCGGGTTCTGCGGCGTCATCGTGTGGCGCAGTTCGTGCGCGGCGTCCACCCCCGCGCGCGGGCGGAACCACGCCATGCCGCGCGTGGACGCGTCGGCGGGCAGCCCGCCGTGCGCGATCTCGCACCAGGTATCGAAACAGGCCAGGTCCGCCGGGTCGGCAAAGCAGTGGTTCTTCCCGATCAGCCCCACGTGATAGCCTGCCTCCCGCCAGATTCGCGCCGCATGGACTTGTCCAGGGGCCATGGGCGTTTCGTTGCGCCGTGAACCGTGCGAATGAGGCCACTGGCCCGTCCAGAATGACACGCGCGCCGGCATGCACAGTGGGTGGGGCGTAATGGCATGCTCATACAACACGCCGCTCTCTGCCAACCGCGCGAGATTCGGCGTGACACAATCGGCGTTGCCGTAGAGATGGCTCGCCGTCGCCTTCTGTTGGTCGGTCATAATGACCAGGATGTTTGGGCGCTCGCTCATGGCTGTCCCTTTCGACCGGCTTGCAGACTAGAGCTTGATTAGCTTGAACGCCTCGGCATACGTCACGCCCGCCTTCTCCCCTACCCCTTGAGCGCGCTCGCGGATGCTCTTGTCGAGCTTCGCCGTGTCCGTGCCGACCTGTGTCACATGCCGCGCCAACGCGGCGATGCGGGCGTCAATGGTCTCGCCAATGTCTTCGTAGTAATCCGCGTTATCCGACCAGAACAGATAGAGCTGGCTCACCCGCCACGGGTCTTCGTCCCCCATCAGTTGTTCGGCAAAGATGTTCCATTCCCGCGCCGCCCACACGGCATCCAGCGCCGCATAGCCCGCCGCGCGATGGTCAGGATGCATCTGGTACGGTCGCCACGGGTCAATCGCAAAGACGATATGCGGCTTGTGCCGCCGGATGATGTGCGTCAATTGCGCGCGCAGGCTGATCGTGTTCTCCAGCAGCCCATCCGCATAGCGCAGATAGATCACATCCTTCACACCCAGTTCGGCTGCCGCGTCACGCTGCTCTTGTTCGCGCAGCGTCGCCAGTTGGCCTGGGCGCACCGCGGGATCGTGGCTGCCCTTGTCGCCGCTGGTCAGCAGCACATAGGTGATTTCCTTGCCCTGGCGCGCCAACTTGGCGATGGTGCCACCCGCGCCGAATTCCGGATCGTCGGGATGCGCCGCGATCACCATGACACGGTCCAACGTTGCTGGAGCCTGCTCCATTCCCCATCTCCCTCTGCTGCGTTTGTGCGCCGGTCACAGCTGACCGCCGCCATGAGTCCATCGCATCCCAGTATAGCGCCGGGAGGAATGGCGGGTCAAAGTGGACCGGAGCGGGCAGGGCGTAACCCGCCACAGGAGAAACAAGCGGGCCGCGATTAGGGACGCGCCGCGCCGGTCTAGTACTATAGGGG
>CAYJQA010000006.1:6560-29079 GCA_964372065.1 uncultured Litorilinea sp. | reverse complement strand
GAGCGCTCGCGCGAGCACCCGGACGTCGTCGCCCCAGTCGGCCTGCGCGTGGTGCGTCGTCATGTCCCCACGCTAGGGGCGCCGGTCAGGTGAAGTCGAGGGTCTCGGTGCGGCTGCGCTTGAGCGGGAAGCGTTCCCGCGCCCGGCGCATCCCGGCGCCGATGGACTCACGCGTCGGCAGCGCGCCGTTGACCGACTCCTTCATGCGCGTGCCGGTCGTCTGCCAGTTCCACTGCCCGGTCTTGCCGCTACTGCGTAGCAAGAAGTAGCCCGCGCCTACCAACAGGGCCGGCCAGAACAAGACCGCCATCACCCGCCAGAAGCCGCCCCACAACCAGGGCAGTACGCCCACGTTCGCCAGGAGCCACAGCACGCCCAAGGTGATCAGCACGTAGGCCGCACGCGCCAGGTTGCGCTCGTTCAGCTCCAACGCAGGCGGGCTAACTTGCCCCTGCGCCGCGCTGCCCACCGGCAACATCATCCACAGCGCCACATAGGCCAGGACGCCGCCGCCGCCCGTGGCGAGCGTCGCCACTACCCACAGGATGCGGACCAGCGCGGGGTCCCACTCCATCAAGTCTGCCAGTCCACCGCAGACGCCGCCCAACATCCGGTGTACCGGATGGCGGTAGAGCATCCGCTTGGCCGTGGGAGTCGTGGCCGTCACCGGCGCAACGGTCTCCGGGGTCGTCGTCTCAGCTAGGGTTTCAACCTGCCGTTCCATCGGTTTAATGCCTCCTAGTATATCGTCTCGCGCCGGGCGTTCGTGTACCGGCGACCCTGTGCGGTTTGTCGCAAAATCAGGTTCGCTAAACAGTACGCAGGCCGTCGCGAAAAGTTGCAGGCCGTCGCGGACGGTTCGTGCTAGAATGGGTTTGGTGATCGCCCGGTCATTTCGCGCAGGAGGGGGATTCCTCGTTCGGGAGCCCCTTGGGGCGCGGAATGACACCACATCCCGCCGGAGCAGCGCATGTCCCTCGCACCCATCCTGGCCGCCACGACGCACCGCCCTTGGCCGCTACCCGCGGGACCGTGGGTGATGGCGCAAACGTGGAACGATCTGTTGTTCGCCCATTGGCCCATCCCGCCCGCCACACTGGCCCCCTTGATCCCGCCGCCGCTGGCCCTGCACACCTACGCAGGGCAGGCGTGGGTGGCGGTCGTGCCGTTCCACATGTCCGGCGTGCGCCCGCGTGGTGTGCCCGGCGTGCCGTGGCTATCGGCCTTTCCCGAGCTAAACGTGCGCACCTATGTGACCGCGCCCGACGGTTCCAAGCCCGGCGTCTTTTTCTTTAGCCTGGAAGCGGGCAACCCCGTCGCGGTGAGCATTGCGCGGCGCAGCTTTCATCTGCCCTATTTCCGCGCGCGGATGCGCGTGGACGATCGGAGCGACGACATCGGCTATACCAGCACGCGCACGCACACCGGCGCGCCGCCTGCCGAGTTCGTGGGGCGCTACGGCCCGACCGGCGGCGTCTACGCCGGCGAACCCGGCAGCCTGGAACACTGGCTGACCGAACGCTACTGCCTCTATACCGTGACCGGCGGAGGCCGTCTCTATCGCGGCGACATTCATCATCTGCCGTGGCCCCTGCAGCCGGCCCTGGCCGATATCACGACGAACAGCATGGCCGCGGCCGCGGGCATCCACCTGCCCGACACGCCGCCCCTGCTCCACTTTGCCCGGCGGTTGGACGTGGTGGTCTGGCCCCTCACCCACGTTCCGGTGTGAGCTATGTCGCGCTATCGTCTGGGGATCCCGGTCAAGGTGGTGGCTGCACCGCTGCGCTCGCATGACAGCCGGCGCTGGCAGCATGAGCCGCACCTGAGCGTCAGCCTGGCCTATCTGCGCGACGTGCTGGGCTATCTGCATGGGCACGACATTCACTTCTACCGGCTGGCCGGGCAGCTTGCGCCCTATCTCACGCACCCGGCGCTGCCCCAGTTTCACCGCCAGCTGGAGGAATGCGCCACCGAACTGGCCGAGGTGGGCGACTTTGCGCGCCAGCTCCAGATGCGGCTGACGCTGCACCCGGCTCACTATGTCCGGCTCAACAGCCCGGATGCGGAGCAAGTCGCCCGCGCCGTGGAGGAGTTGTGCATGGCGGCGCGGCTGCTGGATGCGCTGGGGCTGGGGCGCGAGGCGGTGATCGTGATCCACGTGGGGAGCGCGCTCGGCGACGCCGCGGCGGGGCGTGACCGCTTTGTGGCCGCGCTGGACCGGCTGCCGGCGTTTGTCCGCAGCCGCGTGGCCGTGGAAAACGACGATCGCGCGTATAGCCTGGTGGATTTACTCTGGATTCACAAGCGCACGGGCGTGCGGCTGGCGTTCGACGTGCTGCATCATCGCTGTCTAGACCCGGCGCACATGCCCACCGTCGAGGCGTTGGCCGCGGCGCTGGCGACTTGGCCCGCGGACGAGCAGCCCAAGATTCACTTCAGCAGCCCGCGCACGGAACTGCGCCGCGACCCGGCGAGCGGTGCGCTGCGCGTGCCCCAGCCCAATCAGCACAGCGACTTTATTCACCCGTGGGAGTTCATTGACTTGGTGGCCGCGGCGGTGGGGCGCGGGCTGCGTCCCTTCGACATTATGCTCGAAGCCAAAGCCAAGGAATTGGCGGTGATCCAGTTGCGGCGGCAGGTGGCGACCTATGCGCCCGACATTGCCGCGTTCGTGGGCTGAGGCAACGGGTCGGCCCAGGCGGGTTTGGTCACAATCGGCGCGACCACCGGCCCGCGCTGGCCCATGACCAAGCGCCCGGTGACCACCTGGGGATCGTGCTGAAAGACGAGCAGCGCGTCGCGCTCCAACGCGTGTTGGCGCAAGGCGCGCTTGGTTTCGATGCTGGTCATGGGGTAGATGTCGAAGGACGGGACCCAGGCCAGCCGGTCCATGTGCGCGGCCCAGTTGCACGCATCGGTGAGAAAGAGCAGCCGTTCGCCGCGGTCTTCCACCCAGACGACCTGGATGGCCGCGGTGTGGCCCGGCGCGATCTCGGTGCGGACTTGGCTGCCCAGCCGCTGCGGGCCGTCCACCATCTCGAAGCGGCCCGCGTTGATCAGCGGCTGCCAGTTGTCGGCGATGTAGGTGGCGGCGGTGCGTTCGTTGGGGAAGCTGGCGTCGGCCACTTCGATGCGCTGGGCGATGGTGCGCGCCTTGGGGAAGGTGGGCACGACCAGCCCCGGCGACCCGTCCGGCGTGTCCCAGCGCGTGCCGCCCCCGGCGTGGTCGCCGTGCATGTGCGTCTGCAACACAATATCCACGTCCTCGGGCCGGTAGCCGACTGACGCCATATCATCCAGCAGCCGCCCGCGGCGCTCGTCCAGCCCAAGAATTCGGCGCGTCTTGGGCGTCAACTTATCGCCGTTACCCGTGTCCACCAGGATCAGCCCGGCGTCCGCCTCGATGAGCAGACAGCGGTCGTCGGCGGGGATCTGGTGGCGGTCGTTGGGCTGGATCACGCTTTCCCACATGACCCGCGGCACTAGGCCAAAGAAGCCGCCGCCATCGGCGATGTTTTGGCCGTCGCTCAGGATATGGCAGCGCACACCGCCCACTTGTACCGTCGTCGCCACAGTCGCGTTTGTCCTTTCCATGTTGCCGCGCCGGGACCACGCGCGCCCGGTTGCAGGTGGATTACAACGCATTCGCGGCGGAAGCGCAACTGTGTGGCCCCGACGTGCGCGGCTTACCCCGTGCTCTCGGCCCGTTGTTTCAGCCCGGCGACATAGGCCGCAAAGGTCGCGGTCATGTCCGGCAGCGACCCGCCAAAGAGAGGAAGCAGCGGCCCGCTAAAAACCTCGTGGAGCGTGAACTCGGTCGCGCCGTCGCCCGTAGGCGTGAGCGTAAAGGTGCGTACACCTTTGAACAATCCCAGCGGCATCCCGCCGATCCACGTCATCTTTTTGCCGGGCACGAACTCCGCGACTCTGACCGGAAAGCCGCGGCCCGGGCTAAGCTTGGAGTAGGCCGTGACCTTTTCGCCGGGCGCAATCCGGCCCTCGATGCGGACGGTCCCTGGGTCCCATTCGGGCCAGGTTTCCCCCTGGATCAAGATCGCCCATATGGTCTCCGGCGAGGCGTGAATCGTGGTCGAGGCGCGAAATTCTTTCATGGCGGGTTCTCCTTTAGTCGCAAATAGTCCAAGACGGGCGTCCACGCCTACCCATATACCACGCAGCGGATCACACGTCAATCGTCCCCCGCGCCGCCGGGCGTGGTTCCGCCGCGCTTGCCGGACGCGGGTATCTGGCCTACAATACCCGCGTCCGGTTGTCCGCGCGGACCCGCGCTGCGGGCCGATTATCCATTTTGTTTGTTTGGACTTAATTCTTTGGCATTTTCTTTCGCAGCGGCGCACGGGCTATGACGCTCTCCACGCCATCCGACCAGTCCCCAGATGACGACCTGGCTGCCCGCCTGGACGCAATCGAGTTGCGCCCAGGGATGGAGCCATTGACCGCCGCGGAAAAGGACGCTCTGCTGGCGCGCGTGCGCGGCCAGGGGCGGACGCTGACCTCGGTGGAGCAGTACGCGCTCTTTGGCCCGCCGCCGGAACCCGCGGCCCCCAGCCCACCGCCGCCTGAAGTGGAGGAGATGCAGCCTGCCTACCTGGACGCTCAGGATATCGCCCGGCTGCGCGAAAACTTCTTCCCCGAACTCGGCGATGGGGCCGATCTGCCCGCAGTGCCGCTGGTGCGCGGCGTCGTCTTTGACTTTGACCACACCCTGGCCGCATTGACGCGACCGCTCGACGAACTGATGCAGGAGGGCGCGCAGGCCGCCGCGAGCTACATGCGCCGCGCGGGCATGGACTTGCCCGACGACTTTGCCAACAATATCGTGGAGGCGCGGCGTTTCTCCGAAGAGAAGTCGGAGGAGGAGCGAGAAGAGCACATCGCCGACGACGCTATGAGCTTCCTGCTCCAGTTCTTTGGCTATCCCGCCTCGCGCATGGACCCGGACGTGCTGCGCCGCGCCGTGGACATCTTCTATGCGCCGGAGATGACCGCGTGGCGGCTGCGGCCCGGCGCACAGGCGGCATTGGCCGCACTGCGGGGCGCGGGCTATCGGCTGGCGCTCATCGCCAACTACAACTGCGACCGCGTTTTTCAGCGTACGGTGGACTATTTGGGGCTGCGGCCCTATTTCGACCTGTGTCTCAGCAGCGCCGCGGTGGAGTTTCGCAAGCCCGACCCGCGCATCTATGACCTCGCGCTCACCCGCTGGGACGCGCTGCCCTATGAGATCGTGGTCGTCGGCGACAGCTTGCGCCATGACATCGCCGGGGGGCTGGAAGCCGGCGCGCTGACCGTGCTGGTGGAGGGGGCTACCACGCCGCAAGTCGCCTTCGACAACACGCAGGTGGCCGCCGCCATTGCGCCCGATGCCCGGTTGGACGACCTCAGCCGGCTCCCCGCGCTGATCGCGGCCTGGGCCACGCCATGAGCGTCGCGCCGCCTGCCGGTTCCACTTCGCCGGTGACCGCGCGCCGCCGCTATCCCGACGCGCCGTTGGTGGGCGTGGGGGTGGCGGTCTTCAGCGCCGAGGGCCAAGTGCTCTTGGTGCAGCGCGGCCGTCCGCCGCGGGTGGGACAATGGAGCTTGCCCGGTGGGCTGATCGACCTAGGCGAACGGCTGACTGCGGCCGCGGCGCGCGAGGTGCGCGAGGAGACGGGCGTCGAAATCGCGGTCGGCGAGTTGGTCGCCGCGTTTGAGCCGATCCTGCGCGACGCCGCGGCGCGGGTTGAATATCATTACGTCGTGCTCGACTATTGGGCCACCTATCTGGCGGGCGACCCGCGGCCCGGCGACGACGCCGCGGCGGTGGCCTGGGTCGCCCTGACCGAGTTGGCCGCGTATGGCGTCAGCCATGACACCGATGCCGTCATCCGGCAAGCTCATCAATCCTGGGCCGCTGCGCTACGCGCGCCCTCTGCCAAGCCAACCAGGTGACTATGAATGCGTCCCGGCTGCCCGGCGGCGACCCTGCCGTTTTCGCTCAACTGCATCAGCGTCTGCTGCATCTCACCGGCCAACTGGACGCGCTCCAGAGTCAGGTCAATCGCGTGGCCGCCGAGATGGAGCAAGAGCGCTCTCAACTGGCGGCCCTGGTCAGCCATCTGGTCATCGAAGCGGAAACGCCCACCCCCGACCTGGAACTGCGGCTGGTCGAGTTTACCGAGCAGCTCAGCGCCGACCACGACCAACTGTTCGAGCTCAGCCAGCAGCTCTCCGAAGTGGCGACCCAAGACCAACTGGTGCGGCTGGCGACGCTGGTCGCCACGCAGCAGCAGGTCGCCGAGTTGGTCGAGACGGTGCGCGAGCTGAGCCGCGCCCAGGCCCGCGAGCAGGAAACGGAAGAGCTGCGTGGGCGTCAGGTGAGTGAACTGCTGGGGACGGTGCAGGCCATGCTTACCCGGCGCAGCCAAGTCGAGGAGCGCCAGGTCGTGGTAGACCAGCCGCGGCTGGACGAGATGCGCCGCGAGGCGCGCGGCGAGTTTGCCGCCCTCTTTCTGCCCGCGCTGGACGGCTTCGAGGCGATCTTGGACGAAGGGCGCGCCTTGCTCATCCGTCACCGCCAAGAAGTCAGCGACATGGGCCACGGTCAACCCGACCGCGGCGAGCGCGGCGCGCCGAGTACGGGGATCGTGCAGCGGCTGCGCACGCGGCTCACGGGCGAAGGCGACGCGCCTGACGCGGGGCAGCAGCCCGTCCCCGCACCCGAAGCGCCGGGCGGCGCAGCCCAGGCCATCAACGGCTGGCTGCGTGGGCTGGCATTGGTGCGCGACCGTTTCCTGGCGCTCATGGCGCAAGAGGGTATTGTCGCCATTCCGGTGGCGCGCCAGCGGTTTGACCCGCGCGTGCATCTGGCCGTGCAGAGCGAGCCGCGCAACGATGTGCCTCCGGACACGATTGTGCGCGAAGTGCGGCGCGGCTTTCGCCAGGGCAACCGCGTCCTGCGCTATGCCGAAGTCGTGGTGGCGCGGCCGATCCAGCCGCCGACGCCGGCCGGTCCGCCGCCCGTCGCGCCGGGATCACCGCCCGCGGGCTAAGTCCCCGTGGCATGACGACTGTGGTATACTGGGGGCTGTGATTACGTCACCTGAATCCAAATCCGATCACCCTTCGCTCAATCATCCGCATCGCGCGGCCCCCGTGTCGGCGGTCATCGATCTCAACAATCTCGAACTGCTCAAACTGCTCATGGCGTCGGCCCCGATTGCCATCGTGCTGGTCAACGCGGCCGGCGAGATCCTTTATGCCAACGCCAAATTGTGCCAGATGTTCGGGTATGACGCCGCCGAACTACACGGGTACACCATCGAGCATTTGATCCCCGACCGCTTTCGCCGTGACCATCGCAACCATCGCGCCGTCTATCGCGCCAACCCGCATGTGCGCGCGATGGGGTCGGGGCTGGACCTGGCCGGCCGGCGCAAAGACGGCGCCGAATTTCCCATCGAGGTGGGGCTAACCTATTACCCCGTTGGCGATGACATGTTGGTGATGGGGTCGGTGAGCGACCTCACGCGGCGCAAACAGACCGAGGAGGTGTTGGAACGCCGCGTGGAGGAGCGGACGCGCGAGATCGAGCGCCGCCGCCAGGTGTCGGATGGGCTGCGCGATATTGTGACGGTGCTCAACTCCAACCGCCCGTTGGAGGACATCCTCAACTACATTGCGGCCCAAGCGTGCCGCCTGCTGCACGCCGACGCCAGCGCGGTCTGCCGCGCCGACGACGAGGCCGGCCATCTGTCCGTCCAGGCGAGTTTTGGGCTGGAAGAGGCCGCGGTCGACGGCGACGGTTTGTCGCCCGCCGACACCGCGCCCGGCGAGCCGTCCATCCAGGCGGCGGCGGACCAGGTGGACATCTCCGCCAGCGGCGCGCGTCACGTCAAGCCGGAGCCGCTCGACCCCATCGACACCAACTATCAGGCCGTGCTCACCATCCCGCTGTCTATTAAGGACGAGTTTTACGGTAGCCTGATCCTCTATTACATCGAGCCGCGCCGCTTCTCCGTCGAAGAATTGGAACTGGCGAATATGGTGGGCGACCAGACTGCGCTGGCCATTGAAAACGCCCGTCTGCGCACGCAAGTCGAACGGACGGCCGTGGCCGCCGAGCGCAGCCGCATCGCCCGTGATTTGCACGATTCCGTGACACAAACTTTATTTTCAGCAAGTATTATTGCGGAGGTGCTGCCGCGTCTCTGGCAGCGCGACACGCTGGAGGCCCAACGCCGCGTGGACGAGCTACGCCAGTTGACGCGCGGCGCGCTGGCCGAGATGCGGACACTGCTGCTGGAACTGCGGCCCGCCACGCTGATCGAGGTGGAGTTGTCCGAGCTGCTGCGCCAGCTTACCGAGGCCATCAATGGGCGGGCGCGCATGCCGATCCGGCTGGAGCTCGAAGGCGATACGCCGCTGCCGCCGGATGTCAAAGTCGCTTTCTATCATATTGCCCAAGAGGCGCTGAACAACGTGGCGAAACACGCCCGCGCCACTCATGCCCTGGTGCGGTTGGAGCGTGGCCCCAACTGGGGGCGGCTGACCGTGAGCGACAACGGGCGCGGCTTTGTCATCGACAAAGTGACGCCGGAGCACCTGGGCCTGACCATTATGCGTGAGCGCGCCGAGGCCATCGGCGCCCGCCTGCACATCCATAGCCAACTTGATCACGGCACCGCGGTGACAATCGCTTGGCCCGCCGACCAGACGCTGTAGACCGGCGCAGGGGCGTCACCACGTTGTCGTCTTTCGTGGGAAATCATATAATGAACGCAACTTTGAATGGAATTCGCTACGGGGACCAGATCGTGGCCGACAACAACAAGATCCGCGTGATGTTGGTTGATGACCACGCCGTTGTGCGGAGTGGGCTGTCGGCGTTTCTGATCGCCTATGACGACCTAGAACTGGTCGGCGAGGCCGCCGATGGGCAAGAGGCCGTCAGCCTTTGCCACCGCATCCAGCCGGACGTGATCCTGATGGACCTGGTGATGCCGCGCATGGACGGCGCGAGCGCGATCAAGGCCATCCGCGAACTCTACCCCGCCATCCAGATTATTGCCCTCACCAGCTTCAAAGAAGACGATCTGGTGCAGAGTGCACTCAAGGCGGGAGCCATCGGCTATCTGCTCAAGAACGTTTCGTCCGACGATCTGGCGCGCGCGATCCGCGCCGCGGCCAAAGGGCGGGCGACCTTAGCGCCCGAAGCCGCCGAAGCGTTGATCCACAACGCACGCAGTTCGGGCGCGCCGGCGCCCGGCCACGACCTCACCGATCGCGAGCGCGAGGTGTTGGCGCTGATGGTGGAGGGTCTCAACAACACCGAGATTTCGGACAAGTTGATCGTCAGCAAGTCCACCGTGAAATTCCACGTCAGTAACATCCTCTCCAAGCTGCATGTATCCAGCCGCACCGAAGCGGTGGCGATGGCGCTCCAGAAGAATCTGGTCAATTAGCGCGCCGTCAGGCCCTGTTGACGTTCACCCCTGACTGCAAAACCTAGCCAACTGACCAGGCGCGAAACCATCCCGTGGAATGGGACAGTCTCCCCCCACGTGCATGGTAGATTTCACCTGCTTTTTTCATACACTGGAGGGGACGGTCGTAGCCCCGTTGCCACGGTCCCCCAGATTCGCTGCCCCAGTGTATAAGTCGAGTTTGCGGTTCCGTTCGTTGGCTTGAAAGAGAGCATCTGTATGAGTCTGCCGTCCTATCCGAGTTACGGGCTTGAGAACCACGGGATTCGCCATCCCGACCGCGTGTACTGGACGCTGCACACGCCGCAACTGTACGAAGAGGCGATTCGCCGGCGCGAAGGTCGCGTGGCGCATCTTGGCCCACTGGTGGTACGGACCGGGCAATATACCGGGCGTTCGCCTAAAGACAAGTTCGTGGTAGATGATCCGAGTTCGCATGAAGGCGTGGCCTGGGGCAAAGTCAATCAGCCCATGAGCGAGGCCCAGTTCGATGCGCTGCATCGCCGGTTGATGGCCTATCTCCAGGCGCGCGAGCTGTTTGTGCAAGACTGCTTTGCCGGGGCCGACCCGGTCTATCGCACGCCGATCCGCGTGATTACCGAGAGCGCCTGGCATTCGCTCTTTGCCCGCAACATGTTCATCCAGGCGACCGAAGAAGAACTCAAAACCCACGTCCCGGAGTTTACGGTCATCCAAGCGCCCAACTTCCATGCCATCCCGGAACTGGACGGCACGAACTCCGAGGTCTTCATCGTCGTGCACTTTGGCAAGAAGCTGATCATCATCGGCGGCACGCACTATGCCGGCGAGATCAAGAAGTCCATCTTTAGCGTGATGAACTATGTGCTGCCCTTCAGCGACGTGCTGCCCATGCATTGCTCGGCCAATTACGGTGCGAACGGCGATGTCGCCATCTTCTTTGGCCTTTCCGGCACGGGCAAGACGACGCTTTCCACCGACCCGGCGCGCACGCTCATCGGCGACGACGAACACGGCTGGAGCGACAACGGCATCTTCAATCTGGAAGGCGGCTGCTATGCCAAGACCATCCGCCTGTCGGCCAGCGCCGAGCCGGACATCTACGAGGCCACGCGCAAGTTCGGCACGATCCTGGAGAACGTGGGCTATAACCCGGAGACGGGGCGCATTGACCTCAACGACCAGTCATTGACCGAAAACACACGCGCGGCCTATCCCATCAGCCACATCACCCGCGCGACGCGGGCAGGCGTCGCCGGGCATCCGACCAATATCGTCATGCTCACCGCCGACGCCTTTGGCGTCTTGCCGCCCATCGCCAAGCTGACCGCCAGCCAGGCCATGTATCACTTCCTTTCCGGCTACACGGCCAAGGTGGCGGGGACGGAGAAGGGCGTCACCGAGCCGCAGGCGACCTTTAGCGCCTGTTTTGGCGAGCCGTTCATGGTGCAGTCGCCCATTGTCTATGCCAAGCTCTTGGGCCAGCGCATTGCCCACCATGCGGTGGATGTGTGGCTGGTCAACACGGGGTGGAGCGGCGGCCCGCATGGGGTGGGCCGGCGCATGGATATCGGCTACACGCGCGCCCTGATCGCAGCGGCGCTGGGCGGCGAACTCCGCCAAGCGCCCCTGCGTCACGACGCAACCTTCAACCTGGCGGTCCCCACGGCCTGCCCTGGCGTGCCCAGCGACGTGCTGGACCCACGCCGCACCTGGGCCGATGTGGCCGCCTACGATGCCCAGGCCGCCAGGCTGGCCGCCATGTTCCACGAGAACTTTAGTCGCTTTGCCGGGCAGGTTCCGGACGAAATCGCCGCAGCCGGCCCGCAGGGTGTTTCTGCGGGAGTCTGACCCGTGACCAGTGTACATGCTGCCGGTAGACCTAGTCCGGAAGCAGGCCGTTCCACGGCCATCACCGCCCGCCAAAAGGACTTGTGCATGATGCGCGTGCTTGTCGCCGACGACCAAGCTTGGTTGCGGTCAGCGATGCGACTCTTGCTCGAACAGGACCCGGAGCTTGAGATCGTCGGCGAGGCAGTTGAAGCGAAGACGTTGGTAAGCAAGGCAGCACAACTCCATCCGCATCTTGTCCTGTTGGACTGGGAACTGCCCGGGCTGAAAGGCACGGGCGCGGGGCAGGAACTGCTGTCCGAACTACATGGGGTATGTCCGGGGCTGTGGGTCATCGTGATGAGCGGGCGGCCCGAAGCGGGGCAGCGCGCTCGTGATGCCGGGGCCGATTACTTTGTCAGCAAGGCCGATCCGCCGGAGGTGCTCTTGGCCGCGCTGCGCGCCGCCAAGCAATTGCTCCAGGGTCGCGGATAGGTGTGCCGGGCCGCACCGCCGGCATTTGGGAAAACACCGGCTTTATGGTTCAATCCTGCCCAGGCGTCTGACTGCGCCTGGGCTATTTTCGGCTCGCGTCGGCGCAAGTACGCCGCGCCCGCTAACTGCGTGCCATAGGGGAGGCGCACCATGTCTCAATTTGACGTTGCCATCGTTGGCGGCGGGCCGTCGGGGTTGGTGGCGGCCCGCTATTGCCTGCACGCCAAGCTAAACGCGGCCATTCTCACGCCGGACCTGGGCGGCAAAGTCAACTATCCGTTTGCGCTGCGCGACATGGAGCCGGATAACACGGTCTGGGGCGCGCAGATCGTGGCCCAGTTCGAGGAAGTGATCGAGGAGGCCAAAGGGCTGCCGCATTTTACGCAGCAAACGGCGCAGATTGCCCAGGCGGAGGACGGGGGCTTTGTGTTGACGCTGGACAATGGCGAACTTGTCACGGCGCGCACGGTCATCGTCGCCACCGGGGCCGCGCCGCAGCGGCTCTATGTGGAAGGCGAGATGCAGTATTGGGGCCACGGTCTCAGCTTTTCGGCCATCAGCCATGCCCCTTATTATGCCGGCCGCGATGTGGCGATTGTGGGCAACGGACGGCGGGCGCTGGTGGCCGTGCTGGAGCTGGCCCCGTTGGCGCGGCGGATCTATCTGATTGCCGCCCGCCCGCAGGCCATGTCCGAGATGCCCGAAGCCGAACAAGTACGCCACCTGCCCAATGTGACCTACTTCAGCGATTGGGAGGTGCAGGCGATCCTGGGCGACGACTTTGTCACGGGCATCGGGCTGGTGGGGGCCAACGGTGAAACGCGGGAACTGGCCGTCGAGGGCGTCTTCATCCAGTTTGCCCTGCTGCCCAACAACGAACTGGTGCGCGGGTTGGTGGAGTTGGATCACTACGGTAACATCTGCATCAATCACCTGTGTGAGACGAACGTCCCCGGCCTCTTTGCCGCCGGCGACGTGACCAATGTGCAGTCGGAGCAGGTGCTGGTCGCCATTGGCGAAGGGGCCAAGGCTGCGCTCAGCGCCTGGGAATATCTCGCTACCCATCGCTAGACCGCCCACAATCAGCACTGACCACACCGCCGCCAGTCAAGCCCCGGCCTGACTGGCGGTTGCGCGTCCGGCTTTCGGCGGGTCGCCGGTCGCGGTACAATAGCAAACGCCGGCTTGATCCGCGCCGGCGGCAATGCAGCAGGCAAGGGACGGCGCGCAGCGCGCCCTCTCCCTGCCGCCTACCCAGAAGGAGCGACCGGCATGGGCAAGCATATTGGCGTCCTGACAGCAGGCGGCGACAGCCCCGGTCTGAACGCGGCCATTCGCGCCATCGGCAAAGCCGCGCGTTCGTATCAAGACACGGATGTGATCGGTTTCCGCGATGGTTTTCGCGGCATGATGGAAAACCGGACCATGCGCCTCGACACGGAGGTGCTATCCGGCATCCTCACCGTGGGGGGGACCATCCTCGGCACCAGCCGCGACAAGCCCCACCGCATGCCCATCGGCGGTAAGCTCCTGGACATGACGGATGTGATCGTCGACAACTATAAGAAGCATCTGTTGGACGCACTGGTCTGTCTGGGCGGCGGCGGCACGCAGAAGAACGCGCTGCACTTGCAGCAGGCGGGCCTCAACATTGTGACCCTGCCCAAGACGATTGACAACGACGTGGTGATGACCGACGCCACTTTTGGCTTTGACACCGCCCTGGGCATCGCCACCGAGGCCATCGACCGGCTGCACAGCACGGCGCACAGCCATCACCGCATCATCGTCGTGGAAATCATGGGCCATCGGGCCGGCTGGCTGGCGCTGGGCGCGGGCATCGCGGGCGGGGCCGACGTGATCCTGATTCCCGAAATCCCCTATCACGTGGAGAAAATCGCCGAAGCCATCCGCCATCGCAGCGTGTCCGGCCGGCATTTCAGCATTGTCGCCGTGGCCGAAGGCGCGGCCTCGCATGAATACGCGGCCCAGGTCGCGGCTCTCCAAGCCGAACTCGCCGCGGCCGAGGACGACGACAAGCCCGCCAAGAAGGCGGGCAAGGCCAAGAACGGCGATGATAAGTCGGACGACGACAAGCCCGGCAAGAAGGCCCTCAAGGCTAAGTTGCTGGAGCTGGAGATGCAGCACACGGGCAACACCCTGCGTCTGGCCCAACGGCTCGAAGAGTTGACGGGGCTGGAGACGCGGCTGACTATCCTGGGCTACCTACAGCGTGGCGGCACGCCTTCCGCGGGCGACCGGCTACTGGCGACCCAACTGGGGACCGAGGCGGTGCGGCTGATCTACCAAGACACCTTTGGCGTGATGGTCGCCAAGCACGGCTCCGAAACGCGCGCTGTGCCGCTGGACCAAGTCGCGGGGCGGCTCAAGACCGTGCCGCCGGACCATGAATGGATCGAAGCGGCGCGCCGTGTGGGGACGTCGCTGGGCAACTGAGGACGGCGCACGCGCCGACAAACACGCGCCAATTACACGCGGCCGGAGCCAAGCTCCGGCCGCGTGTGTTGTTTCCGGTGTAGACTGCCGTGCGCCCTAGACGGCCAGCGCGTCCATGACATGGGAATCGGCAAAGCGGCGCAGCAGCGCGTCGGCTTGAGCCGCGTTCAGCCCCACAAAGGGCGGGCGGACCGCGCTCCAGGCCGGGTCATGGCGCAGATACGCCACGATCTGCTTGAGCGCCGGGATCGCCGGCACGTCCTGATAGACCCCGCGCAGCAGCGTGACCTGCTGCTGTAGCTGGTCGGCCTCCGGGCCGTCCACATTGTCACACAGCCGGCGCT
Organism: uncultured Litorilinea sp.; assembly: GCA_964372065.1. Lineage (GTDB taxonomy): Bacteria > Chloroflexota > Anaerolineae > Caldilineales > Caldilineaceae > QEUY01. The sequence goes on along the minus strand of CAYJQA010000006.1, from coordinate 14,486 downwards.
GCAGTGCACCGATCACATTGGCGACGGCGTTGATGCTGCCCGCGCCGCCGCGGCGCAAGGTTTCCAGCAAGAACTTCTCGGCGCCGGTGAAGATGCCAAAGCCGGGGAAGGCGTTGAGCAGAGCGTTGAGGTTATTCCAGTCGCCGGAGCTGTCCTTGATCCCGACCACGGTCTTGGGATAGGCCGCGATCAGCCGCTCGATCAGCCCCACGCTCAACGGGATCTGCGAGACCGGCGGAATGTGATAGAGGTAGATGTGCAGGCGGTCGTCTGCGACGCGGTCGATCACCTCGGCGAAGGCGCGGAAGAGGCCGTCGTCGCTTACGCCCTTGTAATAGAAAGGCGGCAGCATGAGCACACCGGCGCAGCCCTGGTCCACGGCATGGCGGGTCAGGCGCACCGTGTCGGGAATGGCGCAAGTTCCGGTCCCCGGCATCAATTGGGCGGGCGACACGCCGGCGGCGATGAGCTGCTCCAGCATGTCCATGCGTTCTTCCAGACCGAAGGAATTGGCTTCACTGGTCGTGCCGAAGGGGCACAGCCCATGACAACCATCGGTCAACAGTTGCTTGCAGAAGGCGATCCACCGTTCGACATCGGGGCTGAGGTCGGCCTTAACCGGCGTTAACGTGGGCACAAAGATGCCGTGCAGGCCACCGGTCTGATTCTGTGTTTGTTGGGTCATGCGAAACCATCCCTTGGTGGTATGGGGGAAAGCGAGGGTCAATCAAGCGCCGGTTAAACGGCACGCTAAATCGTTTGATTCTAGCCTTGATTCTAGTGAAGTTCGGCACGAATGTCAATCGAAGCGACAATTCGAGGGGTGTATTTCAGGCTTGGGGCGGGTTTGCCCGCACGGTAGGTGACAGTCACCACGGCAGGTGACTGTCACCTGCGTCGCCCCCAACGTGAAATGCACCCAATTCGAGACGGCCCGCGCGCAGTGGATACGGGGCGGGCGCAACCGGATAACTTGACAGTAATCAGGTGGGAGGCTAGACTGCATACCGGGTACGCTGCCTCAGTATTCATCTTGGCTTGGGTTCACCACAGATGCGTTACCTGGTGGAAAGCCCAATGAGGTTCGACTTGTTCCGCTTCTTCAACCCGCCCAAATTCGCAGACCGCGCCAAAACGCGTACCGCCCAATGGCTCTATTTGTTTTCGTGGGTTTTCATTGGGTTATTGGCGATCCTCACAGTCACCCTCGCGTTTAGCGAATTCGATCAGATCACGCGGCTGCTGTTCCTAGCCGCCCAGTTGGGCGCGACCTTTATCCTTGCCATCGGCCTCTTGATGCTCCAGCGGGGGCATGTGCGGTCTGTGGCGACGGCCTTGACGCTCCTGTTCTATCTGGGCGTGGTCTATTCGCACGCCTTTGTCTTTCGCACGATCCACGACCCCAGCGTTACGGCATACTTTATTCTGGTTCCCCTGGCGGGTCTCTTTTTTGGGACGCGCGTCATGTTCGGTTCTGCGCTCTTCTCGGTGACTACGGTCATCGTCACGTATTACTTGGAGACGCAGGGGTATATTGTCCCGGTCAGAGGGGTCACGGCGTCATTCGACGATCTCCTCTTTATCTTGATCGGGTTCGCACTCAACACCTTCCTCATTCGCTCCCTCCTGTCCGACATCGAGGAAAACGCCAAGGAGGTGCAGCGGTCGGCGGACATCCTGAGCGCCACCAATCGCGAGTTGGAGGCCAATCAGCGGATGCTGCAGCAGGCGCGCGACGAACTGGAGGAGCGCGTCATCCAGCGTACCGCCGAACTCGCCGCGGCCAATCGCCAACTCACCGGGGAGATTGCCGAACGCCAGCGCAGCGAAACGCGCTTTCGTAGTTTGGCGGAAAACTCGCCTGACTTTATCTACATTTGGGATGCCGCCACCGACGAGCCCCTCTATGCCAACCGCCCCACGCTGCTGGACCACCAGGCCGACGAAATGCTGCACGGCGAGGTATTGCTGCGTTTGATCCACCCCGCCGACCAAGGTCGCTTGGCCGCGTACTGGCGGCAGACGGCCCAATCGCGTGGCCGGTTGACCGAGATCGAATATCGGATGCAGAACGCAGTGGGGGAGTGGGAGTGGATCCAGAGCCGCGATACCATCCTCAGCCGTACCAGCGATGGCCTGCCCAACCAGATTTTGACCACCCTGACGGTGATTACGGAGCGCAAACAGGCCGAAGAGAATCTGCGGATCGCCAAAGAACAGGCGGAAGCCGCCACGCGCGCCAAGAGCGAGTTTCTGGCGAACATGAGCCATGAGATCCGCACGCCCATGAACGGCGTCGTCGGCATGACCAGCCTGCTCTTGGCGACCGATCTTTCCGGCGAACAGCGCGGGTTCATCGAGACCATCCGCCAGAGCAGCGATGCGCTCCTCACCATCATCAATGACATCCTCGACTTGTCCAAGGCCGAGTTTGGCAAGCTAGGGCTGGAACAGTTGCCCTTTAACCTGTACAGTAACATCGAGGAGATCCTGGATCTGCTCGCGCCCAAGGCCGCCGAGAAATCGCTCGAGCTGTGCTACTTCATCTCGCCCACGACACCGGACTATCTGGTGGGCGATGCCATGCGGCTGCGCCAGATCCTGGTCAATCTCCTGTCCAATGCCGTCAAATTTACCCAGCGCGGGGAGGTGTGTGTCATCGTCGAAAGCAGCCCGCTGGAAGATGGACGGGTGCGCTTTCACTTCGCCGTCGAAGATACGGGCATCGGCATCGCAGCCCAACATCTGCCCTTCCTGTTCCAGCCCTTTAGCCAGGTGGATAGCTCCAACACGCGCCGCTATGGCGGGACCGGGTTAGGGCTGGTGATCAGCAAACGGTTGGTCGAACTGATGGATGGCGAGATCTGGGCGGAAAGCGCCGAAGAACAGGGGTCAACGTTTCACTTTACGATTGTGGCGGAAACGACGGAACCACCGGCGCATTTGCCCTATCGTGACGCGGATCAGCCGCAACTGGCCCAGCGTACGGTGTTGGTCTTGGACGACAGCTACAAGAGCCGTGAGGTCGTGCGTCACCACTTGACCTACTGGGGCATGGCGGTTACCACGTCCGCCACGGCAACGGAGGCGGACGCCTGGCTTAACCGGCAGTCTGGGTATGATCTAGTCGTGGTCGACCAGCAGATGCCCGACAAAAGCGGACTCGACTACGCAACGGCCCTGCGCGTGCGTCATCCGACGTTGCCGGTCATCCTCATGCGGACCGTGGACGGTGGCCCGACGCGCAACGGCAACGGCAACGGCGACGGCCGGCCCAACCATATGGCGGTGGTGACCAAGCCGGTCAAGCCCCGGGAGTTGTTTGCCGCCATCGAATCCTTGTTGTCACCCGGCACAGCCAGGCCGCCGATCATCGCACCGCCCGCGCCCGCCATCGACATCGAGTTGGGGCGGCGGCATCCCCTCAGCATCCTGCTGGCGGAAGACAACATGGTCAATCAGAAGGTCGCGATACGTTTGCTGCAACGGTTGGGCTTTGACGCCGATGTCGCCGCCAACGGCGTCGAGGCCGTGCACCTGCACGAACAACACGCCTATGACATCATCCTGATGGACGTGCAGATGCCGGAAGTCGACGGGTTGGAGGCAACGCGCCGCATCCGCGCCGATCAGGCACGCCGTCAGCCCTATATCATCGCCATGACGGCCGCGGCTATGCAAGTGGATCGGGATCAGTGTCTCGAAGCCGGGATGGATGACTTCTTGCCGAAGCCGGCGCGGCTGGAGGATCTCCAGCGGACGATCGAACGCTATCTGGTCTTGACCACCCGCTAAACACCCAGCAGCACGCTCAACGCGCTGAGGTCGGCCACGACCCCCGCGGCCAGGTCGTGGTCGGGGCGTGCGCGGTCGACGCGATAGGCGGTCATCCCTGCGCGGCGCGCCCCCTCCACACAGACTAACTCGTCGTCAAAGAAGAGACACTCGTGCGGGGCCACGCCCAGATGCGCGGCGGCGATCCGGTAGGCGGCCGGGTCCGGCTTGGCCGCGCCGATGACGGTGGCGGCGCAGGCGGCATCCACCCAGGCGGCCAACCCGGTGGTACGCAACGAGGCGGCTAGGCTGGCCAGGGCGAAGTTGGAGAGTACGCCCACGGCTAGACCGGACCGGCGCGCCAACTGCAAAGCAGGCGGCGCATCGGCGAAGACGGTGAGACAGGTCGTGTAGTCAAAGGCGTGGAGATCATGCTGTGTGGCGGCGGGCAAGGCCAACTCGTCGCACAGGGCATCCCAAAACGCGGCAAAGAAGCGCTCTTCCTCGGTTTGGCTCTTGGGAAAGCCGACGGTCGCGCCCCACCGTTCCCAACGCTCGAAGATCGCCCACAGGCTCAGCGGCACGCGCGGGCCAAAGAACGCCGCGCCGGCCGCCAGGTCGAAGTCGGTCAGGACGCCGTCGCGGTCAAAGACCACGGCTCGAAAACGTATGGCCGAGCGCATGGTCTAGTCCTCGGCCGGCGGTGTGGTGGGAGCGAGCGGGGCGATGGGCGCGGGATACCAGAACGGGCCAAGCCGCACGCCGAGACCGATCACCGGCGGGTTGGTCCAGGCGTCCTGATAGGCCAACACTTGTTCGGCGCGGCCGGTCTTGCCGGCGCGCCAGGTGGGGCGAATATAGGCAAAGTCATAGAGGATGGTGCGCAAGGTGCGCTCATCCAGGTCATAGCCCAGGTGCTGCCGCCAATAGCATTCCAGTTTGCCCACCAACAGCGGGGGCACGATGGATTCCACGATCTGCGGCTTGCCCGTCCCTAAATACAGGGTCGCGGGCGGAATCTCCTCCCCATAGACGGCGCGCACCAACGCCTGCCGGTCGCTAATTTGCTGTTCCACCGCGATCCGCAGGATGTGCTGCCATTCCAGGTCGCTGTGTGAGGCGACGCTAAACCAAACAGTCGGCCCGTGCTGGTGGGCGGTGGCTGCGCGTAAGGCCGCGGCCAACGGCGCTAGTTCGGGCCAGCTCTGTGTCCCAATCAGGCGCACGCGCCAGCCGAGACGCGCATAGTCGTCCAGCGCCTCTGGCCCCCCCAATGACCAGCGCGCCCAGCGCATGAGGTGGCCGGCATAATCGGGCGTGACCTCCTGGCTGTGGCTGTCGACGAGGATCGCCGAGATGATGTGCTGGACGCCGTGCGCAAAGATGAGTTGGTGACAGGCGATCATCTGGCGCCGATGCCACCGGATATGCTCGTCGCTGGTGGGCGAGAGACCGGCCAGCACTGCACGGCGGCGGGTTCCCCCCGCGCCGAGGATCAGCGTCGCCGGGGCCACGCCGCGGCAGTCGGCCGGCGGCGCGGCCAGGAACTCCTCCAAGGTTGGGCGATCCATGCCTGACGCCAATCGCTAGTCCGCGGCTACGCGCACGGACGCGTGGGCGGTTGTGGACCCGGCCAACGCGAATCCCGCCGACGTTAGTACTGTGCTCAGCAGATAGGTGTGGTCCACCCGCACGGGCGAGAAAGTCTCTTTACAGGTCCAGCGCAGCTCGGAATCGTCAAACGCGGTGTAGTGGGCGCCAAGCCACTGTTCGGCGCGGGTGAGGGCCGCGCAGGTCTCTTCGGGTTGGCATGCGCCGGTCATGCAATGCCGCAGGCCGATGATGCCGTAGACCGTTTCCAAGATGCTGGAGGAACTGCCGTTGCCCCAACCGCCGTCGCCGTTCTGATCCTCCAGCAACGCCCGGCAGGCCGTCTCCACCGCGCCCTGATGCCCAAAGTGGCCCAGCGCGATGATGGCCTCCATGGTGACGCAGCGCCACGACGTATGCCACTTGTCGGGGAGCCAATGCCCCGTGGGCTGTTGCCGATGGAGCAGGAACTCTTCCGTTTCTACGCACGGCTCGCCATACTGGGCGAGGGCATGGAGGGCATGGATGTTGGAGAAGACCGACGGATTGATCTCATGTCCGTAGGTATAGAAATGGTCGCGCTGCCAGAAGTGGTGCAGGAAATCGAGATTCACATGACGCCCCGCCGCACAGAGTACGGCCATCGCCACGCCCGTATCGTCGACGTCGGCGACAAATGTTTCGCCAAACCCCAGCCCGCCGTGGCGTTCCAGGATAGCCTGGAGCTGGTCCAGCTTGGGCTGCACGACATCTTGGAGGGCCGGTAGGTTCAGTACCCCGGTCAACAGCAGCGGGTAGAGACCATAGGAAAGCTCAATGCCGGTAATCGGATAGGCCACCGGCACTACGCCGGGGATGCCCATCCCGGTCGCGGCCGAGGCTCGCTCCAGATAGGCTTCCGCCTTGGCCAAGAGGGCCGGGTCCGCGCCCAGCGCGCGCCCGGCGGCCAACCAGGCGGCGGTCGCCGCCGGGCTGTGCCCGACGCCATAGAGCGGGTCGAGCACAACCGGCTGAAATGGCTGACGCAATGCTTCCCACGAGAAGATCGGCGCAGTGTTGGCCTTCAGTCCCACCTTCGCCAACAGGTGGCGCTTCTGGTGATGCATGTCGAAGAGGCGCGCATAGGGGGCGGGATCGATGTCCAGACCGTGCGCGCGCGCATCGTCCAGTAACACCGGTACGATCATCTCGGCGGCCACAGGCACTTCGTCGACGTTGATGTCCATCCATTGGGCCGCATGCTCGCGCAGAAACTCAAGGCCGGCGGCGACGGCCGCGCGGGCGCGGTCACCGTGTCCAAGGGTGTATAGCGCCAGGACAGTGGCGAGGGTCGAGACGTCGCGGGCGGCAGGGCCAGAGGGTTCACCCCAGCCCCCATCCCGGTACTGCTGCCCCAAGAGCCATTCCAGGGCCGGTTCGACGCCGGAAGCCGGGGGGCAATAGCGCAGCATTTGCGCCGTGTCATAGATTGACGGACTGAGCCATCCGCCACCATCGCCGAGGGACATGATGGCCGACCGCAGATCGTCAAGCGCGACGGAGGCTGCTAAGAGCATGGATCTGCCTTCGCTTTCTTGCTCTGCAATTCCTGCCTGATGCGCAGGGGTAGGGTTGCCAATAATCGCTCAGTCGCCGAGCATGGGCAACAGCAACTTGTTCTCGGCGTCAGGCGCAACGTCCGCCGGGGTCTCAATGACCTCAACCTGCACAGATGCTTCTGCGCTTACGCGGGCGGCAACCGCCACGAAGCGCAAGAAGCTGTCGATCATCCAGCGTGCGGCCACGTCCGTCACGACCGTCGCATTGTCCGGGTCGCGCGCGATAATCAGGTTCAGTTGCGTGAAGAACGCATCCGGGTCCGTAAACGCCAAATCTATCAGTTGGTTGAGTTCCTGATCGTCGGCAATCATGGCGAGGCGTTCTTCAAACGACAGGCCGATGATGCTCTGCCCGCGCACATACTGCGGCATGTACTCCGCCAAAATCTTGACCAGCGCCGACTGCGGCGTGCCCAAGTGGGGCAGCAGCGCGTAAATCGCAGCCACCGGGTCCGGCAGGGCCGGGTAGCGCGCATCCTCCGCCGGGATCGGCGTGGGCGTGCTGGTCTCGTATTGGTAGAGGATCGGTACGCCGGTGACGGGATCGACCACCGGATAGCCGAAGTCGTCATAGGCGCAGGCTTGGGCCAACTGGCACATGTACATGGTCAGCGGCGGCAGTAGATTGAACATGGCGGGCCTGGCCTGGGTATACAGTTGGGCCATGTCGGTCCCGCTCAGGACAAATTGGTCGAACGCATCCTCCGGGACCTGCTCCAGCGTATAGCCATAGGCCAGCGCCTTGCTGAAGACGAACTTGGCGGCTTCCGGGTCCTGCCAGTAGTTGTATTCGGCAACCGGGGTCTGGTTCCCGCCGACCTTGGCCCCGCCCAGCGTCACGATCCGCACGCCTGCCCAACTAGATTTGCAGTTGTAGATCGCTTTGGCCAAATTGGTCATGGGGCCAAGCGCCAACACGGTTGCGCCCCGGTTGGTCCGTTTCGCCAGCGTATCACAATAGAAC
>CAYJQA010000006.1:0-6550 GCA_964372065.1 uncultured Litorilinea sp. | reverse complement strand
GAACCTGGTCGCATTGGTCGCGACACGCTTGCTGTTCACCGGCGGAAAGGCGGCGCTGATGCCCCACAGCCCGTCCGGCCCATGAATCAACTGGTTCGCCTTACTTGCCACTTGCACGAGAGGCTTATCGGCCCCGCGCACCACCGGCACGCGGTTCTGTCCTAGCCAGCTCAAGATCAGCAGCACGTTGTTGGTCGCCGAGGCGACATCGGTGTTGCCGGCGACGGTGACGATCCCCAGCGAGACCCAAGGTTGCGGCTGCGAGAAGAGCCAAATCAGGGCGGCGGCGTCGTCCACACCCGGATCGGTATCGACGATCAGGCGCAGGGGCGCGGTCGCGATGGTTACCCCTTCTTCGTCTTCGGCGTCTTCCGGCTCCACATCCGGCAACTCGGTCGGCGCGATACGAAACGGTGGGGGCGGCTGTGTTTGGGCGAGGACCGCCAACGGGGTTGCCAGTGCGATGGCTAACGCCACCACCACTGCTGCGCCCTGGATGCCAACGCGGCGCCAGTCCGCGTGTGCAAGAGCCGTCCAGAGGGACGGCAAGTACAGGCGGGAGGGATCGCGAGCCATTATGCACTCCTTACTGCTAGTTGGGTTTTTGTGCGCTCACACCCTAACGTCACGACCGACCGCCGAATAGCACGCCGTTGTCGATTGGTCGGCTGGCCTTAAGGCTGAGTGTAATCAAAAATTGCGGGAGCTGGATGCGACAAATGTCACGATAGTTGCCCGGCATCCGTCTTGAGTACACCATCGCCCGCAATACTGTCGCACCAGTGTATTCCCAATGCGCTAACTATACACTAACTCGCCCGTGATAACCAGCGGGATACCATACGACTTGACCGCCGCGGGACTACGCTTGCCGACCGCCAAGCTGACTCAAAGCGATCCGGCCGGGCGCTCAAGCCGTCCGATCTCGCTGCAACCGAACGGCCTGCCTCTGCGTATTGTTGCCGGGGGGTGGATCGGCGCGCCGCCGGCTGCCGTTCACTGGTAAGGCGCAAAAAGCGGGTGGACCAACTTGACAAACCGGATGAAGCGCCTAAAGTAATGGAGATTGGAGTCCGACGCCCAAACCGCCAAAGGGCGAAGTAGCGCCGATGTTGAATACTCTGTTGCCCCGGCCTGCTCCGATCGCCACTATTGCCAAATAGCGTTGCCGTCGTCGTGACGGTCAACCAAAATAGATCGTGAGTGATTCATGCGAAGATGGCTCATTATTCTCGCTGTGTTGCTGGTGGTCGCCGCCGGCGCTTATTTCTATCTGCAATCACAGGGCCAGTTGCCCAACATCGGCGCGCCGGAAGCCACCGCCACCCCGCTGCCGGCGGTGGCAACCAACCCCGCGGTCATCGTGGACGCCGTGGTGGTCCCGGCCCGCTATGCGGCGCTTAGCCTGTCCGCCTCCGGCATTGTGGCCGAAATCCCTGTGCACGAGGGCGAGCAGGTCGAGGCGGGCCAGATCATCGCACGGCTGGAAAATGAGCGGCAGGTGATCGCCATTGCCCAGGCCGAGGCCCAGGTTCACAGCGCCCAAGCGCAACTGGAGGAACTCCAGGCGGGCGCGCGTACCGAAGAAATCGCCAGCGCCCAGGCCACGGTCGATATTGCCACCGCCAACCTGGCCAATCTGCAAGCCGGCTCGCGTACCGATGACATCACCGCCGCCGAAGCCGCGCTGGCTGCCGCCCAAGCTGCCTATGAGCAAGTCTTGGAGGGCGCCGACGACCAGCAGTTGATCCAGGCTGAAGCCACGCTGGCGAATGCCGAAGCGGCGTTACGGCAGGCCCAAGCCGCCTATGACCTGATCAAGTGGAGCAACGAAGCTTCCGCGATGCCCCAGGCCGCCCAGCTAGAGCAGGCGACCAACAACTACGAAGCCGCCAAGGCGAGCTATGACCTGCTCGTCGCCGGGGCTAAAGACAGCGAAATTGCCGCGGCCCGTGCCGAGGTCGAACGCGCCCGCGCCAATTTGGACAAGGCATATTCCCCGGCCACCATCAGCGAACTGGCCGCGGCCGAAGCGCAGGTGCGGCAGGCGGAAGCACAGTTGGCGCTGCTCCAGGCGGGTGCGCGCACCGAGACGATTCGGGCCGCCGAAGCAGCCGTCGTGCAAGCGCAGACCGCGCTCATGCAGCGCCAGGTGGAGTTGGACGATACCACGCTGCGAGCGCCCTTTGCCGGAACCATCGCCGCCCTGGACTTGGAAGTCGGCGAGCAGGTTGCGGCAGGTGTCGCCGTGGTCCAACTGGCGGATCAAACCGTCTGGCATATCGAGACCGACGACCTCACCGAGATTAATGTGGTGTATGTGCAAGAAGGCGATCGGGTCGCCATCAGCGTCGACGCGCTGCCCGACCTGGAACTGGAAGGCACGGTCATTCGCATCAAGCCATTGGGCGAAAACAAACAGGGCGATATCACTTATACCGCGACCATCGCGCCCGACGACGGCGACGCGCGTCTGCGCTGGAACATGACCGCGTCCGTGACCATTCAGACAGCCGAACAGACTGCCCAGTAGACGTTATCGCGGCGGATTGCCGAGCCGGCGACGCCGTTAGAGAAAGCGCCGATTGATGAAGATCCTGGCCCCGCGGTGGCGCAAGGTGTTGCGCGACCTGTGGTCCAACAAGACACGCACCATCCTGGTCTTGCTCTCGATTGCCGTGGGCGTGGCCGCGTTGGGCATGGTGATGGGATCGCAGATCATCGTTGACCAAAACCTGCCCGCTACTTTTGCCTCGGTTAACCCGTCGCACGGGGCTATCTTTACGCTTAACACCTTTGACGAGGATTTGGTCGAGACGGTACGCAATATGAAGGAAGTCGCCGCCGCTGAGGGGCGGCGGGCCGTCAACGTGCGTTTTCTGACCAAATCGGGCGAATGGCGCAACCTGCAACTCAACGCCATCCCCGACTATGACGACATTACGCTTAACAAGATCAAGCCGCAGAAGGGGGCCTATCCGCCGCCGCTGCACGAGATGCTGGTCGAGCGCGCCTCGCTGGCCCCGTCGTTGGGGTTGGGCGATGTGCAGATCGGCGATGTGCTGACGGTAGAATCGCCCAACGGCAAGCGCCGCGAAATCCGCGTGGCCGGGACGGTGCACGACATCAGCCAGATTCCCGCGTTTATGAACGGCGCGGGGTATGGCTACATCACCTTTGAGACGTTGGACTGGCTAGGCGAGCCGAACGACTTCAACCAGTTGCTCTTTGTCGCCGCCGGCGACGATCTGACGTTGGATTACGTCACCGCGGTCTCCAAGCGGATCGAGAGCAAAATGGAGAGCGCCAATGTGGACGTGCTGTTCAGCTTTGTCAGTAAGCCGGGCGAGCATCCCGCCCAAAACTTCCTGGATGCGTTCTCGCTCATCCTGGGCGCGATCGGCGGGCTGTCGTTGGTGCTCAGCGGGTTTCTTATCGTTAACACCTTGTCGGCCATTCTGACCCAACACGTGCGCCAGATCGGGATCATGAAGGCCATCGGCGCGCGCGCCGGGCAGATCACGGCCATGTACTTGGTCATGGTCTCGCTTTTTGGCGTGATGGCGCTATTGATCGCCGTGCCGCTGGGCGCGCTGGGCGCGGTGGGGCTGGCTAACATCTTCGCCGGGATGCTCAACTTCGATGTGGGCGCGGCGCGGGTGGACCCGCAAGTGTTGGCGGTGCAGGTCACGGTGGGGCTGGCCGCGCCGCTGATCGCCGCATCCGTGCCCATCTTCCGCGGTGTGCGCGTGAGCGTGCGCGAGGCCATCAGCGAATATGGGTTAGGCAAGGGCCATTTCGGCACCAGCATCCTGGACCGCATCATCGTGGCGCTGCGGCGGGTGCTGCCCATCGGCCGCCCGGCGCAGATCTCGCTGCGCAACACCTTCCGCCGCAAGACGCGGCTGACCCTGACGCTGATCACGCTGTCGCTGGCGAGCACCATCTTTATCGCCATCTTCAGCATCCGCGCCTCGCTGCAACAGACGCTGAATGAGGCCCTGGCGTTCTTTGACTACGATATCCAGGTCATCTTTGACCAGAGCTACCGCGTCGACCGCATCCACGCCGAAGTCGAGCAGATACCGGGGGTGGATAAGGTCGAGACGTGGGGCTTTGGCTCGGTGCGGCGCATCCGGCCGGACGGCACGGAAAGCGACTCGATTGTGGTCTATGCCCCGCGGGTGGATACGACCATGGCGCATCCGACGCTCAAGGAAGGCCGTCTGCTGGTGCAGGCAGACACCAATGCGGTGGTGATCAACACCGACGTGTTGAAGGACGACAAGGACAAAGACTTGACGGTCGGCAGCAAACTCGTGTTTAAGGTCAACGACAAGGAAACCGAATGGGTGGTGGTGGGCATCGTGAACGGGGCGCTGACCGGCGCCAATGCCTTCGTCAACTTCGACTATTGGGCGCGCATCAACAGCGAGGTGGGCCGCGCCCAGATCTCGCTGGTGCGGCTGACCGACCGCAGCGACGCCAATCAGGCGGTGATGGGGCAAGTCGTCGAGGACACCTATCGGGAACGCGGCTTCCGCGTGCAGCAGATGAGCACCATTGCTCAGTTGCGGATGACGATCAGCACGATTTTTGACGTGATCATCCTGTTCCTGTTGGCGATGGCCGTCTTGCTCGGCGTGGTGGGCGGGCTGGGGCTGATGGGGACGATGAGTATCAACGTGATCGAGCGCACGCGCGAGATCGGCGTCATGCGCGCCATCGGCGCGTCCAACGGCGCGATCTTGCGGATCATCTTGATCGAGGGCATGCTCATTGGGCTGTTGAGCTGGATCATCGGCGGGTTGCTTGCGCTGCCGGCCAGCCGCATTTTGACCGAAACCGTGGGGTTGGCGCTGCTCCAGTCCGTGCCGACCTACATCTTCTCTACGAATGGCGCGATTCTCTGGCTGGGGATCGTGCTCGTTCTGGCGCTGTTGGCGAGTTTCATGCCCGCGCGGCGGGCCTCGCTATTGACCGTACGCGAGGTACTCAGCTATGAATAACCAAAAGCCACCCAACGGCGGCAAGCCGAACGGCAAGCAGGCGAATGGCAACGGCAATGGCGCGGCGCTGATCCGCCTGAATAGCGTCGTCAAGGCCTATCAGACGCCGGTCGGCGAGTTCTTGGCGCTGCGCGGGGTAGACTTGGAGATCGGCCGCGGCGAGTTTGTGGCGGTCGTGGGCAAATCGGGCAGCGGCAAATCGACGCTGATCAACATGATCACGGGCATCGACCGGCCCAGTTCCGGCGAAATCTATGTGGGCGACACGGCCATCCACGGTTTTGCCGAAGGACCGATGGCCGAATGGCGTGGCCGCAACGTGGGCATCATCTTCCAGTTCTTCCAGTTGCTGCCCATGCTGTCGTGCGTCGAGAACGTCATGCTGCCCATGGATTTTTGCAATGTCTATAAACCCAACGAGCGCGAGAAGCGCGCCCTGCGGCTATTGGAACTGGTAGACATGGTCGAACATGCCTACAAGCTCCCCAACGAGGTGTCCGGCGGTCAGCAACAGCGCGTCGCCATCGCGCGCGCCATGGCGAACGACCCGCCGCTGCTGGTCGCCGACGAGCCGACCGGCAACCTGGATTCCAAGACCGCCGACGCCGTCTTCCATCTCTTTGAGGAGATGGTCACCCGCGGCAAGACCATCCTCATGGTCACGCACGACGAGGAGCTGGCGCACCGCGTCCGGCGCACCATCACCCTCACGGACGGCCAGGTTGTCCATCAGGAATACAATCCGCGCTTCCTCAACGCCGCGCCGCCGCCCGAAAAAGACGAAACACTGACCGACCTCAAACCCATCGAAGTGGAAGCCTAGCTCGCGACGCGCTGCGGGTGGGTAAGCGGGGCCGACGAGACGGGGCGGGTAGCACTACCGCCCCGCGGTGGCGCTTGATTTGCCGTTCGCCGGCGCGGGCCAATAGCCCTGCGGGCTTGGCTTGGTGTTTGGACAGGCGCTATGCCATAATCGGAGGAGCGTTCGTCTGTCGTAGCCGCTAGAAGAGTCCGCGCCATGCTTGCTTCCTCGTCATCGTCGTCCGCTTCGTCGCCTGCACTTCGCACCAGTCGCGTCATCAACCGCACCCCCTTCTTCTACGGGTGGGTGATCGTCGTGGTGGGCACACTGGGCAGCGTTATGATGGGGCCAAGCCAAACCTTTACGGTCAGCCTCTTTATTGACAGCTTTGTTACCGATCTGGGGATGTCACGGGGCGGCGTCTCGCTGCTCTACGGCGCGGCGACGCTGGCGGCGTCGCTGATGCTGCCCATGACCGGGCGGCTGGTGGACCGCTACGGCAGCCGCACGCTGATCGTGGTCAACGCGCTGGCGTTTGGCGTGGCGGTGATGGCGCTGTCGCGCATCAACGGGCCGTTGAGCTTTCTGTTCACCATGCTGGCGGTGCGCTTCTTGGGCTTCGGCTCCATGCAACTGGTGAGCAGCAACGTCATCGCCCAGTGGTTTATTCGCCGCCGCGGGTTGGTGATGGGCATATCCGGCCAGGCGTTGGCGATCAGCCTGTTTATCTATCCGGCGC